>JBIKKU010000069.1:0-11055 GCA_044360245.1 Flavobacteriales bacterium
GGAAACACATAAAGTGTTCGGATAGCCATGGTATCCTTTAAACGTTGGTTTGCCTCCTTCCGAGAGAATGTACTCTTCGGCGATTTTGTCAATGTCCAAAGCGGACAAACCCGGCCCAATTTTTTCAGCGATGAGTCCAAGTGTTCTTGAAACCAATTGAGCGCTCTTTCGCATCAATTCAATTTCGTCGGGTGTTTTGTAATAAATGTTGCCTGCCATACAGAATGCAAAAGTGCAAAAAAAATGCAATATCGGACTTGGTTAATCGTCATCAATAGAGGTGAACATTGCTTCATATCAATTGTTTTCCTTGAGTTTGGGAACAATTCCTAACTTTAAACTTCATTTTGCATCATGAGAATAGGCATTGTTTGTTATCCCACTTTTGGCGGATCGGGTGTAGTAGCCACTGAATTAGGAATTGCATTGGCCAGGGAAGGACATCAGGTGCACTTTATAACTTACGATTTACCTGCTCGTTTAGAAGGCTTGCAGGAAAATGTGTTTTTCCATGAGGTGAGGGTTTCGGATTACCCTTTGTTTGATTATCAACCTTATGAGTTGGTATTGACAAGCAAATTGGTGGATGTGGTGAAGTACGAGAAATTGGATTTATTGCATGTGCATTATGCCATTCCACATGCAAGTGCTGCATACATGGCAAGACAGATTTTGCGCAAAGAAGGAATTCGTGTTCCCTACATTACCACTTTGCATGGAACAGACATTACCTTACTTGGAAAAGATGCTTCTTTTGAACCGGTAATTACGTTTGCCATGAATGAAAGTGACGCGGTGACTGCAGTTTCCGAAAGTTTGCGTCAGGATACTTTAAAACACTTTCATCTCACCAGAGATATTCAGGTCATTCCGAATTTTATTCGCAAAGAAGATTATGCCGGCGCCATCGACGAACATCTGAAAAAAGCCTATGCTCCGAATGGTGAATTTTTATTGACGCATATTTCCAATTTTCGTCCCGTAAAGCGTGTGCAGGATGTAATGGAAGTTTTCATGCGTGTGCGCAAACAATTGCCTGTGAAGTTGCTTTTGGTGGGGGATGGTCCTGAAAGAAGTTCAATCGAAAAAATGTGTCGCGATTGCCATTTGTGCGACGATGTAATCATGGTCGGTAAATTAAAGTCGACTGTGGATGTGCTAAAAATTTCGGACTTGTTTTTACTCACCTCCGAAACGGAAAGTTTTGGTCTTGCTGCGCTTGAAGCCCTTGCTGGCGGTGTGCCTGTTATTTCTTCCAATTCCGGTGGAATTCCGGAAGTGAACCAACATGGCTATTCAGGTTATTTAAGTGAAGTAGGGGATGTAGAGGATATGGCGAAAAATGCTATTTCCCTTTTATCGAATCCGGACCGCTTACAACAATTCAGAAAGCAGTCACTCGAAGTAGCCATGCGTTTTGAAATGCAAGCCATTCTGCCGCGTTATGAAGCCTTGTATGAGGAAGTCATACACAAAGCTTCACAACTTTATTAATCCTTCATTTCATTATTGTTTTGGAGCACCTGTTTCCACACTCCATTGTGTTTCGCTGATGGGTTTTCCGTTTTTAAAGAAGGATGTTCCTGTGCGTGTAATTTTCATCACATAGGTATAGGTGATATCACCTTCCTGAACGGTGCGAACGATGTTGGTTTCCAGAGGACGACCTTGTGAGTCATCGATTCGGTAGGATTTCTCGCTGATCAATACGCGTTTGTTTCCGGCACGTGGATCGTTTTCTTTGTATTTGGTATTCTCCAGTTTTTCCTGATTGTTCGAACGAACCGCATCACCATGTGTAGCATGTTCTTCTTCTTTCAGGTTGCGCATGTCTTGATCGGCCTTGAGTTTGTCGATGTTCTCTTCGGTGTTCTGACCCATTTCAGCGGCATGTTTTTCGCGTTCGATGTTTTGAGCAACCATGGTGTCTTTCGTTGCCTGGGTTTTGTCGTCGGAATTTCCTGAAAGCGATGAATTGGTAACATCACGAACTTCTTTAAATTCCTGGAGGTTCTGGTGCTTTTCCTGACGCACTACATCGGTACCTGCCAATTGATCTTGCAACTGATAATTGTTCTCTGTTAATTCGTCTGATTTCTCAGCGCGACGTTCTTGTGTTTCGCCTTCGAGTTTGGTTTCGTTGTTGGCGCGTTCTTCTTTGAATTCGGATAAGTTTTGTTCTTTGTCCTGACGCACCACATCTGTACCTGCCAATTGATCTTGCAATTGGTAATTGTTCTGTGTTAGCTCATCCGATTTCTCAGCGCGGCGTTCTTGAGTTTCGCCTTCGAGTTTGGTTTCGTTGTTGGCACGCTCTTCTTTGAATTCGGATAAGTTTTGTTCTTTCTCCTGACGCACAACATCGGTACCCGCCAATTGATCTTGCAATTGGTAATTGTTTTCTGTTAGCTCATCCGATTTTTCAGCGCGACGTTCTTGTGTTTCGCCTTCTAAAGCTGTTTCGGAGTTGTAGCGAGTTTCTTTAAACTCAGAGAGGTTTTCGTGTTTATCCTGACGCACCACATCGGTTCCGGCCAATTGATCTTGCAATTGGAAATTGTTTTGTGTCAGTCCTTCCGATTTCTCAGCACGACGTTCTTGTGTTTCTCCTTCAAGTTTGGTTTCGTTGTTGGCACGTTCTTCTTTGAATTCGGAAATGTTCTGTTCCTTATCCTGACGCACTACATCTGTACCTGCCAATTGATCTTGCAACTGGTAATTGTTCTGCGTAAGTTCTTCCGATTTCTCAGCACGACGTTCTTGTGTCTCACCTTCGAGTTTGGTTTCGTTGTTAGCGCGTTCTTCTTTGAATTCGGATAGGTTTTGTTCCTTATCCTGACGCACTACATCGGTACCAGCCAATTGATCTTGCAATTGGTAATTGTTCTGAGTAAGTTCTTCAGATTTCTCAGCGCGACGCTCTTGTGTTTCACCTTCGAGTTTGGTTTCGTTGTTGGCGCGTTCTTCTTTGAATTCGGAAATGTTTTGTTCCTTATCCTGACGTACAACATCGGTGCCTGCCAATTGATCTTGCAGTTGGTAATTGTTCTGGGTCAATTCATCCGATTTCTCAGCGCGACGTTCTTGTGTTTCACCTTCAAGGGCGGTCTCGGTTTCGTAACGTGTTTCTTTAAACTCAGCAAGGTTTTCGTGTTTTTCCTGACGCACCACATCGGTACCCGCCAATTGATCTTGCAACTGGTAATTGTTTTGGGTCAGTTCTTCCGATTTATCTGCTCTTCTTTCTTGCGTTTCCCCTTCGAGTTTGCTTTCGGTGGTGTAGATGTTTTCTTTTTGTGTTTTGGTCTCATCAATATTTTCCAAACGAATCGAATCCGTTCCAACTGCAGTTTCCTGGAATTCGGTTTTCATTTGTTCGTATTTCTCTCCGGTTTCAGCCAAGTAAACATTGCGGTCGCCCGATAATCCTGAATTGCTTACCTCTCTTTGTTCCTTAAGGTTGGCGTATCCATCAACATTATCTTCACGCAATTTTTCACCGTCCTCACCAAATTCATCTTGTTTGTTTTCTTTTTCCGAAAGTTTCTGATCGTTTTCAGCACGACGCTCATCCTGTGATTCACCGGAGGTGGTGAGTAGTTTTTCCGAGTTTAGTTTTTCCTCTTCCGAAGTTTGCGTGCGTTTGTTTTCATCTTCAATGCGCACCTGACGCATCAATTCTTGCGCTGCAGTGACATCCAAATTGGTTTCCACGCCATAATAGGTTTCAACCGTATTGCCTCCATTAGGTTTAACCTGAACCTGCTGTGCATTATTGTTATTGCTTCCTCCGGAATTATTGGCATTCAGCAAATCATCAATTTCCTTGATTTTGTTTTTAGGGTAGGGAATGGTAGGTTGCAAATTGCTAGCCTGCATATATAAATCACGTGCCGAGGAATAGTCTTTTTTATTGAATTTGATGTTCGCCTCTGCAATGATTTTGTTGTATTCTCCTGCATCGGTTGCGGCTCCTCTTTTCTTTTTGATTTCATCCAATTGCGCTTTAGGATAAGCCTCATTCGGTTTAATTCCTAATGCACGCTTGTACATCGCTTCGGCGTCATCCCACTTGCTTCCATTGAAATTTTCATCACCAAGTTTAATGGCAAGGTTGTATTGGTTTTCCTTGAACTCTTCTTTTTCCTTAAGATTGGCTTTTACTTTTTCGAGCATTTCGGTTGCCTCTTTATCTCCCGGTTTGGCATCGAGTGCATTTTGGAAATGAATAAGCGCTTTGTTATGATCTCCGCCATTGAAGCTGGTCATACCGTTATTAAACTCAGCAAGGTAACGCGCTTTGGCATCGGCATCTTCCTTGGCTTTTCTTTTCAGTTCTTCGGCTTCAGCGATTTTTGTTTTTGGATAATCATCTTCCATGATGGCTAATGCCTCTTTGTAAGATGCAATGGATTTATCGTAATCAGCTTTTTTCAGTTCGGCATCTGCACGTTTTACAATCTCGTTGAATTTCTTTTGCTTCTCTGCTCCCGCCAATTGATCGGCAAGTTTTTTATTGATTTCGTCGATGCGGTTTTTAGGGTGTGCATCCGTTGGACGAATCTTCAATGCTCTTTCGTAATAACCTTTAGCGTCGGTATAATTTCCTGCATCAAAATCTTTGTCGGCTTGAGCAATGATTTTGTTGTACATCTCCAAAGCTTCATTGGCAGAAATTTCTTTGAGCTTGGCATTGATTTCATCAATGCGTTTTTGCGGCATGGTTTCATCGGGCTTGATTTTAGCGGCTTCGATGAATTGTGCTTTGGCTTCTTCGTATTTTTCAGCAGTAGCTAAAGCTTCTGCTTCGGCCATTTTTGCTTCGTATTTTTTGCGGAGTTGTTCTGCTTTGGCTTGGTTGGCGGCATTGGCAGCATCAGCATCTTTTAATTTTTGTGCTTCGGCAATTTTGATGTCGGGTTGTTTTTCTGCCGGTTTTTTTCCTTTAGCTTCTTTGTAGGAGGCAATGGCACCATCGTAATTTTTTGCAGCAAGATCAGCATCGCCTTTGGCCATTAAATCGGCATATTCTTTATCGGCTTGCAATAAATTGCGCTTGGCATTGATGGCATCAATCTGCGTTTTGGGATAAGTCTCTGAAGGTTTCTTGGCTTGTGCTTCGGTGTATTTGGCTACAGCATTATCGAAATCATTTGCTTTAAAAGCTGCATCGGCATCTTTAATCAATGCTTGGTATTCTTTTTCGAGCGCATCTTTTCTTGCCTGTTCGTCTTTTAATTCGTTGAGTTTTGCCTTGGCTTTTTCAATTTGTTGCGGCGGATAAACTTCATCGGGAATGATTTTTCCGGCTGCTTCATAGAGTGGAATAGAAGCTTCGTATTTACCTGCATTGAATTCCGCGTCTGCCTTTTTAATGGCTTCCTGGTATGCTGTGTTTTTGGCGGATTTGGCGTTGATTTCGTCGATGCGGTTTTTAGGATGTGCATCTGTAGGACGAATCTTCAATGCTCTTTCGTAATAACCTTTAGCGTCGGTATAATTTCCTGCATCAAAATCTTTGTCGGCTTGCGCAATGATTTTGTTGTACATCTCCAAAGCTTCATTGGCAGAAATTTCTTTGAGCTTGGCATTGATTTCATCAATCCGTTTTTGCGGCATGGTTTCGTCGGGCTTGATATTGGCAGCTTCGACGAATTTTGCTTTGGCTTCTTCGTATTTTTCGGCAGTGGCTAAAGCTTCTGCTTCGGCCATTTTTGCTTCGTATTTTTTGCGGAGTTCCTCTGCTTTGGCTTGGTTGGCGGCATTGGCAGCATCGGCATCTTTTAATTTTTGTGCTTCGGCAATTTTGATGTCAGGTTGTTTTTCTGCCGGTTTTTTTCCTTTAGCTTCTTTGTAGGAAGCAATGGCACCATCGTAATTTTTTGCAGCAAGATCAGCATCGCCTTTGGCCATTAAATCGGCATATTCTTTATCTGCTTGCAATAAATTGCGCTTGGCATTGATGGCATCAATCTGCGCTTTGGGGTAAGTCTCTGAAGGTTTCTTGGCTTGTGCCTCGGTGTATTTGGCAACAGCATTATCGAAATCATTTGCTTTGAATGCAGCATCTGCATCTTTAATCAATGCCTGGTATTCTTTTTCGAGCGCATCTTTTCTTGCCTGTTCGTCTTTTAATTCGTTGATCTTCGATTTCGCCAATTCGATTTGCTGCGGCGGATAAGTTTCATCGGGAATGATTTTTCCTGCAGCTTCATAGAGTGGAATGGAAGCTTCGTATTTCCCGGCGTTGAATTCAGCATCTGCTTTTTTAATGGCTTCTTTATAAGCAGTGTTCTTGGCAGCCTTGGCGTTGATTTCGTCGATACGGTTTTTGGGGTGCGGGTCTGTCGGACGAATGGTCAATGCTCTTTCATAATAGCTTTTCGCATCGACATAATTTCCTGCATCAAAATCTTTGTCGGCTTGCGCAATGATTTTGTTGTACATCTCCAAAGCTTCATTGGCAGAAATTTCTTTGAGCTTGGCATTGATTTCATCAATGCGTTTTTGCGGCATGGTTTCGTCGGGCTTGATTTTAGCAGCGTCGACAAATTTTGCTTTGGCTTCTTCGTATTTTTCGGCAGTGGCTAAAGCTTCTGCTTCGGCCATTTTTGCTTCGTACTTTTTGCGGATTTCATCAGCTTTGGCTTGGTTGGCAGCCGCTACTTCTGCTTCTGCTTTTTTTGCTTTTGCTTTTGCAATTTGGTCGGCAGGATATTTTTCGGATGGTTTGTAAGATTGCGCAGATGTGTAGGATGCAATGGCTTTGTCCCATTCACTTCCGCTGAATTCACCATCGGCTTGTGCAATCAGTTCCTTGTATTTTTCCTCTTTTTGTTTGGCATCGTTGGCTGCAGCTTCGGCATCGGCTTTGGCTTTTTTCGCAGCATCGAGTTTGCTTTGGTATTCGGGCTTGTTGTCGTAAGTCAGTGCTTCTTCATATTTCGCAATGGCCTCATCGAATTTTTTTCCGGGCATGGCGGCATCACCTTGGACCACAAGTTCCTTGGCTTTGGCAATTTTGGATGCAAGATCGGCAGCTTCTTTTTTCTTCTGATTGGCCAGATCAATCATTTCCTGTGGCTTGCTTTCACTAGGTTTTAAAGCCTTTGCAGAAGTGAATGCTGTAATGGATTTGTCGTATTCTCCGGCGTTTAGGTCTTTCTCTCCTTGCGCCATTAAATCGTTGTATTTTTTATTGGCTTCAGCTTCTTTGGCAGCTAATGCTTCCGCTTCTGCTTTTTTTGCTTTTGCTTTTGCAATTTGGTCGGCAGGATATTTTTCGGATGGTTTGTAAGATTGCGCAGATGTGTAGGATGCAATGGCTTTGTCCCATTCACTTCCGCTGAATTCACCATCGGCTTGTGCAATCAGTTCCTTGTATTTTTCTTCTTTTTGTTTGGCGTCGTTGGCTGCAGCTTCTGCATCGGCTTTGGCTTTTTTCGCAGCATCGAGTTTGCTTTGGTATTCGGGTTTGTTGTCGTAAGTCAGCGCTTCTTCATATTTCGCAATCGCCTCATCGAATTTTTTTCCGGGCATGGCAGCATCACCTTGGGCCACAAGTTCCTTGGCTTTGGCAATTTTGGATGCAAGATCGGCTGCTTCTTTTTTCTTCTGATTGGCCAGATCAATCATTTCCTGAGGCTTGCTTTCACTAGGTTTTAAAGCCTTTGCAGAAGTGTAGGTGCTAATGGCATTGTCGAATTGCTGTGCGTCGAATTCTGTCTGACCTTTTTTCATCAAGTCAGCATATTGTTTTTCGAGTGCAGCATTTTTTTCAGCATCAGCCTTTTTAGCTTTTGCTTCGGCAATTTTTGTTGCGGGTAATGTTTCTTTTGGTTTTTTGGTTTGCGCTTGCGTGTAAAATTCAATGGCTTTGTCGTAATTGGAATTTCCCAATTCGGCATCTGCTTTGGCCATTAAATCGTTGTATTCCTTATCTGCAAGTTCTTTTGCTGCTTTATCTGATTTTGCTTTTGCCAATTTTGCTTCTACGGCAGCATCTTTTTTAATGGCAATGGCCGATTCATAATTCGAAATGGCGTTGTCGTAATCTGTTTTGGCAATAGCATCGTCGCCCTTTTTTACCAATGCCGCAAATTCCTGATCGGCTTTGGCTGCACCGGCTTTGGCATCTGTGGCTTTAGCGATAAGGTCTTTAGGTTCTTGTTCGGTTGGCTTTAAGGCTTGTGCTTCCTTGTATTTGGCGATGGCTTCATCGTATTTTTTCTCATCGAACAATTTGTTACCATCAGTAATCGATTGCGCATACTTTTTCTCTTTCTCCATTTCCGCTGCAATCAACAAATCGATTTCTTTGATTTTTGCAGGAGGTACCGTTTCCGCAGGCTTTAATTTTCCGGCTTCTTGGTAGAAGGTTTTGGCTTGTGCGTAATCCTTAGCCTTGAACGCAGCATCAGCAGCCGCGATTTTTTCAGCGTATTGTTTGTCGACACCCTTTGCAGCTTCTAATTCTTCTTGTTTTTTCTTGGCCGCATCGAGTTTGGTTTTTACATCGGCATTATCGGGCTTTACGGTGAGCGCTTCAGTATATTTGGCAATAGCTGTAACATAATCATTCTTTCCACTCGCTGCATCACCTTCCTGAACGAGTTTGGTGAACTTAGCATCAGCCTCGGCTGCACCTTTTTGTTTGTCGGTAATTACTTTAATGACTTTATTAAGTTCAGTCTGGTAAGCCTGATATTGCTTAGGGTCAAAGGTTACCCCTTCTTCTTTTTTATCGTAACGAATGGTTGTTGATGGACGATTTTCAAGGGAAGAATAGTCCACTTCAGGAACGCGAGGAACCAGAGACATATCCAAACCAATGGAAGTACCACCCGCATCAATGTGTTCAGGTGGAACATTGGTAAGGTCAACTTCAATGAATCGAGTGATATACCCGTTTAATGAAAAGGTGATGGTGTATTTGTGTCCGTATTCAACAGGTGCTAATTTGAATTTTCCATTGGAGCCGGAAGTTTTGGTTTCAACTACAGCACCGTTTTTGCGCACTTCAACCTTGACCCCTGCCAAAGGAGCGCCTGTAATGGTATTGGAAACTTTAGGATTATCGAAATAAAACAATGCAGCATCCTGCGCTTTGGCACCAATGCACAGAAACAAAAATAACACGTTGAAAAAAAGCAGTCGCTTCATCATCTTAATTTACGGTACACCTTAGAAAATGAAAGGTTCAGGTGCAATAAACAAATATCGTGAAAAATCCTTTAGTTTGCGGGAATTCACCAATAATAACGGGGGCTATGCAATTAAGTTACTGGGAACGTTCACGGTTTTTCAACGAGGTGTGGACCGTCGTCATTGGAAGTGGAATTGTTGGACTTTCAACGGCCATAGAATTGAAGCGGAAAAACCCTTCAAAATCGGTATTGGTGCTGGAAAGAGGATTCCTGCCATATGGAGCAAGTACACGAAATGCCGGATTTGCTTGTTTTGGAAGCATCACCGAATTGGAAGATGACCTTGCCAATGTAGGCTTGGATAAAACACTTGCCTTGGTGGAAAAACGTTGGAAAGGGTTGTTGAATTTAAGGCAATTACTTGGTGATCAAAGCATTGGACTTGAACGGAATGGTGGATACGAAGTCTTCACCGATACCGAAGGCTATGAGAAAGTTAGGGAGAGAATGTCTTTTTTCAATGTGGCCATGCATGGAATTTTTGGAGAAGAAGTTTACCGCGATGCTCCTGAAGCTTCCTCCCGATTCGGATTTCAGGGTGTAAAAGGATGTGTACTCAACCGCCTTGAAGCACAAATCGACACCGGGGAAATGATGGGGAATCTCCTGAAACTTGCTCAAAAAGAAGGGGTTGTATTGTTGAATGGTTTGGAAGTTGAAGGGATTCAGGACAACGAAATCCGCACAGCTTCAGGGTTTTCCTTCAAGGCAAAACATATTGTGGTGACTACAAATGGCTTTGCCAAAAAACTCCTCCCCGAATTAAATGTTGAACCAGCCCGAGCCCAGGTTTTGGTAACCGAACCAATTGCAGATTTGAAACTCAAGGGCACTTTCCATTACGATAAAGGATATTATTATTTCAGAAATATTGGAAATAGGGTGCTTTTTGGTGGCGGAAGAAACATGGATTTTTCGGGAGAGCAAACCGTTGACATGGGACAAACTAGCCTTATACAAGATAAGTTGGAGCAATTGCTTCAAGAAATGATTGTGCCTTACAGTCCCGTAAAAATTGACTTACGCTGGAGTGGCATAATGGGAGTTGGACAAGAACGAAATCCTATCGTGAAAAAATTATCAGATCATTTGTTTTGTGGTGTGCGTATGGGAGGCATGGGGGTTGCCATTGGAAGCCTTGTAGGGAAAGAGATTGCAGATATGATAGTGGCAGAAGAAAAAGCTTAAGCCAATAAAAGCAAAGAAATATAATTGATAAAATCGAAAAATACGGAAAGAAAAAAAAGTAGAATAAAACGGTATTTTCCTTCTTCCGGGTCAGACGATTTTTGTTGTTGCCAGACTACAATTCCGGCAAACAATCCGCAAGCCAAATAGATGTAAAAAAGAATTTGTGAGGTTTGTCCGGTTAGCATTGAAATGACTTGTGACAATATGAATCCGTAGAGTAAGACAATAAATCCTAACCAATATCTGCCATAAGCTTCTTTTATGGATAGGAATTTTTTCAGGAAAGTCATACTATGGATTAGGGTACCAACAACTAAGAAAAAAACAGATAAAATAGTCAGAAATAAACCTATTTTTTTTTCATTGGAATCACTTAATGGATCCTGAATTAAAAATCGCTCAACCAGGCTTAATAGAATTAGCGATAAACCCAATAAAATAAGAGGAATCAATTCATCTGTTTTTTTTATTTTCCAAACAAAAACAATAGAACAAAAAGCCAAAAAAATGGCATCAAAACTGATTGGCGGAAGAAATGCTTTTGTTTGTCCAAATAGATTTGCAATGCCAAAAACCAAATAGGTTAGCATGCCTTTTAGAGCCAGATTGAAGGATGGGCGCATGTTTTAGAATCCCCAAACAAAATTATTCAGATAGA
>JBIKKU010000070.1:0-10970 GCA_044360245.1 Flavobacteriales bacterium
GATGTACCTTCTCCCCGAATGGCTGCAATGGGGAGAATGAGGTCGCCGATATTGTTTTTCTTTTTCAATCCGCCGCATTTCCCAAGGAAAAGAACGCCTTTGGGTTTGATGGCAGATAATAAATCCATGATGGTTGCCGCATTGGCGCTTCCCATTCCAAAGTTGATGATGGTAATATCGCCTTTGGTAGCATTGGGCATAGCTTTATCCTGACCCATAATGTCCACACTCATTTTTTTGGCGAACATGTTCACATAATTGCTGAAGTTGGTGAGCAGGATGTATTTTCCAAACTGGTCAATGGGAGTTCCTGTATAGCGCGGAAGCCAGTTTTCGACGATTTCGGGTTTAGATTTCATGCAAGTGGTGTATTTGTTGATTGAAGATACGAAAAGCAAGTAAATGAGTTACTCCACTTCGGGTAAGGCCGGAATTAATAACCATTCGGTTAAGTTTCACTGCAAAAGCAATGCCTATTTAGGTATTTTTGGGTATGTATTTTCCGAGTTATGCCTTGCGGACCAAAATCGAAAACGGAAAGGAATTTGTCTTTGACGCCTTCCGTGCAAAATGGGTTGTATTGACTCCGGAAGAATTCGTTAGGCAACACGTTTTGCGCTATTTGGCCGAAGAGAAGGGCTTTCCGGAAGGATTAACTTCGGTCGAAAAATCTTTGAGTCTTAATGGGACCTTTAAACGTTGCGATATCCTCTACAGCAACAGGGAAGGACAGGCTATTTTTTTGGTGGAATGTAAAGCGCCGGAAGTTCCCATAACACAGCAAAGTTTCGATCAAATTATTCGCTACAATATGGTGCTGAATGTGCGGTGGTTGTTGGTGACAAACGGTGTGCAGGTTGTTGTGGCTTTTGTTCAGCAGGGTAATGTTCAGTTTGTGAAAGAAATTCCAAACTGGACACAACTTTAATTATTTTACCCTCTTGAGCAGAGGGGAATTTACGTCGTGTGTTTCTGAACCGCAAGCATAAATAAATCTACCAAGGGAGATGTCGTCACTTCCTAGCGACAATTCAACCGGACAACTTTTTGTAGCGTCATTGTAATTGTCGAGCGTTATGGTTTCTCCTTTTTCATTTTCTTCGATTCCTTCTGCTCCGAAATAAAAAGTAGGTTCAAGGTCGGCCGTTCCTCTCACCATAAACGTTGCTTTTTTATCTGCAAAGGTTTCGAGCTTGTATTCCACCGAAACAAAATTGATGCGTTTGATGGTCATGCGCGTGTCGGTTCCTTTTTCATGCGCTTCGTAAACCAGCTCAACATTCAAGGGCAATCCGTTGGGAAGTAAAATGGGTTCTTTTCGGTTACCATCCAGAATAATCGAATCCATATGCAGTTCCACTGATTTATACTCAGCATGACTTTCCTTCAATGCTTTTAAAAAGGCTTCAGAATATTGTGTGGTATCGTGCACAAACAAATTTCCATCTTGTTTTTCGGCATTACCTGTGTTTGAGGAGGATGCCATTGTGTCGACCGGAATAGAAGTTGAATCTGTTTTTTGTGATGTGTTTTTTTCTTCAGAACCTCCACAAGCATAGGCAAAAAGGAGAAAGGGTAAAAGGAATTTTGCTCTCATGATTTAAAATTAAGAAAAGCCTTGATTATTTAGGGTTAATTGTACTTGTCAGATTTTCCGGAAAAACTTTTGAAATAGAGCGCGGGTTATTTCCATTTTAAAAGGAAAGCATCCGGGTTTATTACATTCATTTTAGCTTTTTTTGACCATTTCAGAAAAACACATATTGTAATACGTTCATTTTCAGTGGTTTTTCAACATGGTATTCGAATAAGCCAAAAAAAATCATCAATTTTAAAATATAGGGTCGCGTGCTTCGTCTGAAGGAACAAATGATGCAACCGGAGACCATAGCTGTAATGACCGACTCGCAGAATAAAATGATCGGAGAGACCGTGAAACGGGAAAAGGGACGTTTGTTCCGTTTCATACGTCAGCGCGTTAGAAATGACGAAGAGGCCGAAGATATTCTGCAGGATGTTTTTTTTCAGCTGGTTGAAACCTATCGCGCCATGAAGCCTGTGGAACAACTTACTTCCTGGTTGTTTACCGTAGCTCGAAACAAGATTACAGATCGTTATCGGAAGAAGAAACCCGATTCACTTGAATCCACCGCGGTGCACCGTGATGAAGAAGGTGAGGCTTTATTTCTTTCGGACCTTTTGCGCAGTTCAGAAATGAACGGTGAGGATGGAATGATGAACGATCTGATCATGGAGTCGATCATGGATGCTTTAGATGAATTACCTGAAGAGCAAAAAGAAGTGTTTGTGATGCATGAGTTGGAAGACAAGAGTTTCGCCGAGATCTCCGAAATTCTTGGAGTGAACCAGAATACACTCTTATCGCGGAAGCGCTACGCGGTGCTGTTTCTCAGGGAAAGACTGCAATCATTGTATCAATTGTTGAACAACTAATTCAAAATATATGAAAAGGTTTACAGTAGGAAAGATCATTGGATTTATCGTGTTGATTGCACTTGCAATTGCAGCCATGGGTCTTGTCGTGATGGGATTATGGAACTGGCTGATGCCATCCATCTTTGGATTAAGAACCATTGTTTTTTGTGAAGCCATTGGTTTGCTTGTGTTGTCTAAAATCCTCTTCGGCGGCATGCGCTGCGGATGGGGAGGGAAAAGACATTGCCACGGCGGACAATGTTCACCATCTCACAAAGATCGCTGGCGCGAAAAAATGCAAGCCCGTATGGCCGGCATGAGCGAAGAAGAACGCGAAAAATTCAAGAAGAAACTCAGTCGTTGTGGTTATGTCATTGAAGACAATCCCACAACTTCGGAAGAAAAATGATGCATCCGATAATGGCCGCTGCAATGGATGAGAGGAGAACTCCTGCAGCGGCCATATCTTTTGTGCGTTCTGCCAAAGGATGAATTTCAGGCGAAACCAAATCCGTAAGTGTTTCAATGGAAGTATTAAAGATTTCTGCAGCAATAACCATAGCGGAAATCAGAATCAATAAGCCGAATTCAATGGCGCTGATTTCTAAAAAATATCCCAAAAGGAGCGCGACCATCAAAAACACAAACTGAATGCGAATATTCGGTTCTGCCTGCCATGCGCGACGAATACCGCGAATGGCAAAACGAAAACTCGAAATGCGTGATGGTGAAGCGTGAATTTTATTTGCGTTGTTAGACATAATCAAATTTACACAAAGCAATCACTGTTTTTATTCCTTTTCTGCAGGTGCCCATAAACCATGCATGAGCAGCAGAAAAATCCCCAGTAACAATGTTAGACCCCAGGCATGGTGATTGTTGCATAAGGTGTATCCAATCGATTTGAATAATGCAATCGGTTGCGTAAATAAGTCCCAGGAATTCCACCTCAGAAACCTTCCAAGGTAAACGCCAAAAGACGCAAGGAAAGCGCAACAAGCCACAAATAGTAAGGCAATGTTTTCATTGAATCTGGAAGCAATGATCTTTTGCATCAGGCGCAAGGACCACAAACCAAGAGCCATAGAACTAATTGCAAATGCACTTACCAAGAGCAAATCATACCACCAAGGCATGATCATTGGATTTTTTAAATGCACAAAATCGGTTAACATGTAGGGTGCATTCGGAAAAAATAATAGCCACATAGCGGTAATTCCGTAGCGTTTCAGGGAAGAAATTTTCTGATGGTGTTGGGTAAGGTATTGTGCTAAAACCAATGGAATCCATCCCAAAAAAAGATTCCAGATTAAAAAAATAAAGGTGAGTTTACCGGTCAGAAAAATTCGTGCAAAAAGAAGTGTTAATGCAAACAGTGAGAAAAATATAAGAATCTGTTTTCGGGAAAATCTAAAGTTCATATTGACGTTTTCAATGAAACGCCAATTGCCTAATTATCGCATCAGTGGATTGTTAAGGAGTGTTAATCACCCAATAAATCGGGACGACGCTCTTTCGTACGGCGCATAGATTCTTCGTGACGCCAGTTTTCAATATCTCGATGGTTGCCACTCATTAATACCGCAGGAACTTTATGTCCACGCCATTCTTCGGGTCTGGTATACACAGGTGGAGCCAATAAATCATCCTGAAAAGAATCGGTAAGTGCAGAAGTTTCATCTCCCAAAACTCCGGGAATTAATCGAATTACGGCATCTGCAATGACCGCCGCTGCAAGCTCTCCGCCACTCAGAACAAAATCACCGATCGAAATTTCTTTGGTCACATACACATCACGCAAACGTTGATCGATCCCCTTGTAATGTCCGCAAATGATGATGATGTTTTTGGCTAGCGATAGGGTATTGGCTGCACGTTGGTTAAACGTATCACCATCCGGAGTTGTGTAGATGATTTCATCGTACTTGCGTTCTTCCAGCAATTTGTCCAGGCATGCCGCTATGGGTTCAATCATCAATACCATTCCCGCTCCTCCGCCAAATTGGTAGTCGTCAACCGATTTGTGTTTGTTGGTAGAATAGTCGCGAATGTTATGCACATGAACTTCAACTAAGCCCTTATTTTGTGCGCGTTTCAGAATGGAATCGTTGAAAGGACTTTCCAACAATGATGGCAGAACGGTAAGGATATCGATGCGCATGGTTAGTGTTTTGAAACAACGAACGGTAAATAATGTGTACCGTTTAGTTTAAGAAAATAATAGCCCGCTTCCAAAGCATGCAAGGAGATGGGGTTTTGCGTATTCCAATGCTGAAATTGTTGGATGCATTTTCCTTGAATGTCAATGATTTCAATGCTTGCAGCTGTGTTTATTCCATTCAGGAAAAGTTGATCGCTTGCCGGATTTGGAAATAAATTTACCTGAATCGAGCTCAAAGCATTTACATCGGTTGCCGTTACTGTAACCGAATCGCAATACTGCATTACGCCCGGATTGCAGGAGAAATCCACGATATACAAACATACCTGATACGTTCCGGGTGCACTGTAGGTGAATGTCGGGTTCTCTTGAGAAGAAGTGCTTAAATCATGGAACTGATAGGTGTAGGCAAATGCATTGGATGAATTTTGTCCGGTATTGGTGAATTGCACATTCAATCCGTTTGCAACCCATGAAAAAGAAGCAAAGCAAGGTGGAGGCGTACCGCTGATGGTTACCGAATCGCAGTATTGAAAATTTGTTCCATTATTGCACAGCGCATCTATAAGTGTTAGACAAACATAATAGGTTCCGGGTGCAGCATAGGTATGCGAAGGATTTTCGGTATTGTCAACATTCAAATCACCAAATGTCCAGGCATAGACTGCTGTTCCAATACCTGATGTGCTGCTGGTGTTGGTGAATGTAACGGTGTTTCCACTTACGGCAAAAGTAAAACCGGCCGAACATTGCGAAAACGCTACAATTCCGATGGTAAAAAAGCAAAACGTAAACAGTAATTTTTTCATGTTACAAAAATACGAAAAGGCTTTTAGAGGTGGTTTTTGGGGAAATCGAAATAAGAAAGATGTCCCGTCGATCTTGATACTTCTGCCCAATGTTTGGTATCGAAATCAATACGTGCAATTCCGCAGGTGGGGATATTCACAAGGTTGGCATCACTGAGGTAATTGGCAAAATCGGTAAAACCCGGATTGTGACCGAACATAAAAACTACTTTGTGTTTATCATCGAGTTGATTTACAATCTGCAATAAGGTCTTTACGGATGCTTCGTAAATATTAGGTTCTTCTTTGATTTTGCTTTTATCGTATCCAACTTCTTCAGCAATTTTTTTTGCTGTTGTAATAGCACGTTTTGCGTTGGAGGATACCATCAAGTCAGGCTGAATTCCTAATGTATTCAGTACTTTGCCCATGAAGGGAGCGTTTTTTTTTCCGCGTTCATTTAATGGACGATCAAAATCAGGTAGCGTGATATCGTCCCAGCTAGATTTGGCATGTCGAATTAAATACAGCGTTTTCATGGATTCACTTTTTTGAAAATGATTTTGAGTTTTTCCATTTTTTTCGGGTTTTTTAAATCTGCCTCTTCTGCATATTCTTCAATAAATCCGCAGTTAGTGCAGATGTACAAATCAATAAAAACAGAAGTAAACGAACTTACACCAATGGAAGAACGATCGCCTCTTTTAGGAGTGCCTTTCGTGGTGTACACTTCGGTAGAGGAGCATTTGGGACAACAACCTGTTTTTTTCATGGCAAAAAAAAGCCGCCTCGAAAGGCGGCTTGGGATTAGGCAGTTACTTTTTTACGAAAGTTGTCGGCTACCACCAAATCTTTGGTGCCGTGGGTCCAGGAATAAAATCCTTCACCCGATTTAACTCCGAGTTTTCCGGCGGTTACCATATTCACCAGCAATGGACAAGGCGCATATTTTTGTTCTCCAAATCCATCTTGCAATACGCGAAGAATCGAAAGGCAAACATCTAGTCCGATAAAATCTGCCAATTGCAGAGGCCCCATTGGATGCGCCATTCCGAGTTTCATTACGGTATCAATTTCTTCAACACCTGCAGTTCCCTGCCATAAGGTAAGTATGGCTTCGTTGATCATAGGCATCAAAATTTTATTGGCTACGAATCCGGGATAGTCGTTTACTTCTACAGGAACTTTTTCAAGTTTTTTAGAAGTTTCCATAATCGCAGCGGTTACTTCATCTGAGGTAGCATAGCCACGGATGACTTCAACCAAACGCATCACAGGCACCGGATTCATGAAGTGCATTCCGATCACTTTTTCGGGACGTTTGGTTTGTGCTGCAATCTTCGTGATGGAAATGGAAGAAGTATTGGTTGCGAGGATGCAATTTTCAGGAGCGAAAGCATCCATATCGCGGAAGATTTTGAGTTTCAGATCAACATTTTCTGTTGCTGCTTCCACAACCAATTCGGCTTGAGCCACACCTGTTTTCAAATCGGTATGGGTGGTGATATTTCCCAGTGTGCGAGATTTGTCGGCTTCGCTGAGTGAACCTTTAGCCACCTGACGGTCGAGGTTTTTTCCGATAGTAGCCAAAGCTTTTTGCAATGCTGCTTCGGAAACATCCACCAGATTTACTTTATAATCAAATTGTGCAAAAACGTGAGCAATGCCATTTCCCATGGTACCAGCTCCGATGACCGTAATGTTTTTCATGTGTGCGTGTTTAGAGGGCTAAATATAGCATGAAATATGCCCCGTAAAGGTGAGTGTTGAAATTTTCAATAAAGCGCTTTAAATCGAGTGAAAAGGGTAAAAAAAAGACCTTCACTTTGGAAGGTCTTTCGTAATGATGGTTTGGACTTAGGCCATATTGGTAAATACCTGTTGCACATCGTCGTCATCTTCAAACTTTTCGACCATCTTTTCGATTTGTTCGCGTTGTTCATCGGTAACTTCTACTGTGCTTAATGGAGTGCGTACTTTTTCGGCGCTGAGGATTTCGTACCCTTTGGCCTCCAAAGCTTTTTGCATGGCACCAAAATCAGTGAATTTGGTAACAATAAAGATTTCTTCGGCATCGCCTTCAATTTCCTCTAGACCTGCATCAATGAGGTCGAGCTCCAGGTCTTCGAGGTTTTCGCCATTGTTTTTGATGGTGAAGTTGGCTTTGCGTTCAAACACGAAATCGAGTGAACCACTGTTGCCGATGGTCCCGCCTCCTTTGTTGAAAATGGTGCGCATGTTGGCCACGGTACGTGTGGTATTGTCGGTGGCTGTTTCGATAAGGATGGCTACTCCGTATGGACCATAACCTTCGTAAACAACTTCATCGTATGTTCCTGAATCTTTATCAGATGCCTTTTTAATGGCGCTTTCCACGTTGGCTTTCGGCATGTTGGCCGAACGTGCATTGTTCATCGCGGCACGAAGGCGAGAATTGGTGTTTGGATCGGTTCCACCGGCTTTAACGGCCATGGCAATCTCTTTACCGATTTTGGTAAAGGTCTTGGACATAGCGTTCCAACGTGCGAATTTTCTGGCTTTTCGGTATTCAAAGGCGCGTCCCATAGTCTGTGTGTTTCATCAAATTTCCCCCAAAGATGCGTTTTCAGGATTTTTTTTGCAAACGGAATTACAATCCTCCCATTTTTCGCAATAGCGCAAACTCCTCTTTGCTAACATCCATCACGGATAAACGTGAATGCGTCACCAATTTCAATTGCGCCAAAGCAGGAGTCGATTTAATGATTTCCAGGCTTACCGATTTTTTGAAAGGTTTGTCGGCAGTGACTTCCACGGCTACCCAACGTTCGTCGTCGATGGTAGGGTCGGGGAAAAATTCCCTGGTGATGGTTGCTATTCCTACCACCTCGCGACCGATATTGCTGTGGTAAAACAAGGCTTTGTCGCCTTTTTTCATCGCTTTAAGGTTGTTGCGTGCCTGGTAATTGCGCACGCCGTCCCAAACCGAGGGACCTTTTTTCACCAGGTCGTCCCATGAAAATACATCGGGTTCTGACTTCATTAACCAGTAATTCATTCCTTTTCGTGTTGAATAGAGCTTGAAATTAATTGATACATTTTTTGCAGTTCGGTTTCATCTTTCAATAAAGCCAAATGTGCCTGCATGGTTTTTTTGTCGCCACGTTTTGCAGGACCGGTTTGTTTTTTACCGGCATCACCCATTAAAGCATTTTCTACAGTGGTTGTGATCAATGGCTTTAAAAGTGCAAGCGGCTGTTTTACTTTTTTCAATTGTTGTTCGGCAAGGTGTAAAAAATGATTGGTGAAATTGCACGACAGCACCGCAGCAAGATGAATGCGTTTTCTTTGTTCACTGTTCATGAAAATCACGTTTGCGCTCAGTTTTTCGGCAACATGTTGTATGGTCTGCCTATCGGATTTGGTTTTTCCTTCGATGAGGATCGGAATCTTTTTCCATGCAGTTTTCGCGTTTTTGCGAATGGTTTGTAAAGGGTAGAGGACAGCAGTTTTTTTGTGGTGCTTGGCAATGTCTTCGAGATTTGCAGTTCCCGAAGTATGCACAACAATAGCCCCGCTTGCAGGAATTGTAGCGCTTACCGAAGCAATCGCATCATCAGAAATGGCAAGAAAAATAAAATCGGCGGTGGTGTTCAATTGGTAGAATTCCGAAATGGCCTCTGCATGCAATTGTTTGGCGAGTATTTTGGCATTTTTGGGATTTCGACTCCATACCTGAAGACAAACAAATCCTTTTTTGCACAAGGCCTTGCCCAATGAGGATGCCACATGGCCGGAGCCGATCAGGACAAAGCTCTTTAGATTTTTTTCAATTTGTTTTTTTGCACCCATCCTGAATTACTTTCGTCGAGTGCGATTTCGAGCCATGTTTCATTTTCGTCGATGATGCGCACTTTGGTTCCTGCATGCAAAGTAAAAAGAAGCTGACCATTTTCTGCAGGTGCGGAAAGAATTTGTGCTTCCGGTTCGAAAATCACCGCGAAATCTTCGTTTAAAATAGATTGTTTCCCATACCATGCGGCCATTCCGATGCTTAAGGAAAATGTCAACATTAGAAATCCACTTGCCATCCAGAGCTTACTACGCGAGGAGAAACGTGCAAGGATGAACAGTCCAAATGCACCATTGCACAACAACACACAAACCCAAGTCCAGAAATTAACACTTCTTCCATTGATGATTCCGTACAACCATCCTTCAAGTCCACCACGGTCGGTGTCGACGCGATCGATGTTTCTTTTTCGGAGGTAAAGAATGTTGTTTCGGATGTGTTGATCCGCCGGATTTAATTTCGCTGCTTTTTCGAGATAAAGTGAAGCATTGGTAAAATCACCGGCTTGTGCAAATGCTGTGCCTGCATTGTAGAATAGCACGGCCGACATTTCTCCTTCTTGCAATGGAGAAAGAAAAACATGCGCAGAGGAATCGAATTTTCCTTGCTCAAATAAAGCATGGGCATCTTGGGCCTGCAAAGTCTGAGACGCATGCAGAAAAACGAAGATCAGGAGAAAAAATAAGTTTTTCATTTCAGTTCGTTTTCAAGTTGATCAATGAGCAATAATGCCTGATTGTAAATGTGTTCTTCAGCACCCGCAGCCGACATTCCAAATCGCGCCATTTCGCAAGTGTCGAGCAAACCGATATAGGATTCGGCATGAACTTCGGAAGCGTTGCGACTAATGATCACCTCACGAATATTTGATCGCGTCATTCCTGATGCTTCCATTTTCAGTTTATTGGAAAGATAACCTGTAAGCGCTTTATAGGTTTCTTCGTAGAATTTATCCAACTGTTTTTCATCCAGTTTTTGTTTAGCCGATTTCAATTGTTGCGTGGCAAACTTGCTGGCTTTTTGGGTCACGATTTTATCGGCATTTTTGATTTGTTTTTCTTTTCGCTTCACAAAAAGAAGGATGATCAAATAGGCCATCGGACCAATGAGCATCAATGCAAAAAAGATTGGTCTTCCGAAAAGAAGATCTTCCTTGCTGAAAATATCGTTGGCATTTTCTTTTAAACCTTGAAGTGTTTTTCCTTCGTTTAAGTCCTGATTTGCCTTTGGTGTGCGCGTTACAGCATTGCCCGGATGCACCTTAATGGGAAAGGAAGGTGATTCGATGGTGAAATATTGTTCTTTGTTGGGATCGAAATAGGAAAAGCGTATCGGACCAATGGTGTAATTCCCTTCTTTGGTGGGAATAAGCAAATACCTGAATTCACGTGACCCATTCACTCCGGATTCCGTGGCAGAAAAGCGGTCTTTTATTTCCGGTTCATATTGGTCGATTTCTTCCGGTAAGTTCAACGGAATATTTTCGATGAACATAAAGTTTCCATTGCCCTTGAGCGTAATAATCAAGTCGATGCCTTCATTGGCTTTCAGTTCTGTTTTATCCACCCTTGCAAAGATTTTGAAGTCGCCCACCGCGCCATCAAATCCATCGGGTTTTCCATCCGGAAGAGGTTTAACTTTTAATTGTGTTTCGGGCGATTTAATGTTAAAAACCTGATTTCTGTTTTGGAGAAATGCTTGCAGCGTAATGCTAAATGGGAGCAGGTTTAATGTCCCGGTAGTATTGGGATAC
>JBIKKU010000072.1:0-10928 GCA_044360245.1 Flavobacteriales bacterium
TCATCCAATTATATTCTGACAAAAATCCAGAACGAAAACCTGGAGTATGAAACAGCCTTGAAACAAGCTCAGGACCTTGGTTTTGCGGAGAGCAATCCGAAGTTGGATGTAGAAGGTTACGATGCGAAATACAAATTGATCATCGTTGCAGGACATACCTTTGGTGTTTTTGCCAAACCCGACGAAGTGTTGAATCTGGGAATCCAAAATTTAAGCATTGGAGATGTGGAGTATGCACGGTCAAGAAATTCAAAAATTCGTTTGGTCACAACCACATTCCAGATCGACGACGAACACATGACCTTATTTGTAACACCGCGATTGGTAGGAAAAGAAGATCAATTGTACAATGTCAACAATGAGTACAATGCAGTTATTCTTGAAGCGGCGTTTTCTGATAAACAGCTCTTCATAGGAAAAGGAGCAGGCGGTCATCCTACAGGTTCTGCAGTGCTTTCCGATATTTCTGCCAATGCCTATCATTACCGATACGAATACAAAAAATTCCATCAAGGCAATTCCTTCAAATATTCAACAGATGTTGAACTGGAAGTTTACCTGCGAAGCAATGACGCATCTTTATTGGACGAGCTCAAGTTTTCGGTCATTAAGGAAAAATCAGTGAACTACGTGACCGGTGTGAATTATGTCATCGGACATGTTTCATTGGCTACATTGTTGGAGAAACGTGAACGTATCAATGCATCTGGATCTTTTCTGGCGACAACGGGAGAAATTATTTTGAAGAATGCTTCCTTGCAGACGAAAGTCCAGTTGACCGAAAGCGTTGGTGTGAATTAATTCCATTTTCACTTTCAGGAGAATGATGGAGATGTAAATGGAAAGCATTAGTTTTACCTTATGCTTAAGATTTCGGCAGTCATCATCACCTTTAACGAAGAACGCAATATTGCGCGTTGTCTGGATTCTCTAGTAGGAATTGCAGATGAAGTTGTGGTGGTGGATTCTTTTTCAACCGACCGTACCGAAGAAATCGTAAAATCCAAAGGTGCACGTTTTGTGCAGCATGCTTTCGAGGGGCATATTCAACAAAAGAATTGGGCCATTACACAAGCCACACATCCATTTGTTTTGTCACTTGATGCGGACGAAGCACTTGATGCGACTTTGCAAAAAGAAATTCTGCGCATCAAAGCCAATCCTATTGCCGATGGGTATAGCATGAATCGCCTGACCAACTATTGTGGCAAATGGGTCAAGCATTGCGGATGGTATCCCGATACAAAATTGCGTTTGTGGGATTCGCGTAAAGGTTCCTGGACCGGTATTAATCCACACGATCGTTATGAGATGCAGTCGGGTGCCAAAATCGAAAAACTAAAAGGAGATTTACTGCATTATAGTTATTACAGTATTTCCGATCACATCAAACAAGTCAATTACTTTACCGATATCGCTGCTAAGGCCTATGTTGAAAAGGGAGGGAGAAGCAATGGATTTAAAATTGTGTTTTCTCCGCTGGTGAAATTTTTCCGCGATTATTTTTTCAAGCTTGGTGTATTGGATGGTTATTACGGTTTCGTCATCTGTATGATTTCATCGCATGCTACGTTTTTGAAATACGTAAAAATCAAACAACTTCAGCAGAGCAAAAGCTGATTTACAATTTACTTTCCTCTACCGATGAAGTGCTTTCTTGTCTGGGCTTGGCAAGCAAAAACAAACTCAGAAAGAAACTGAAATAGGTCACTCCTGCTTGTGTTTCGAGCGTGTCTTCGTTTAAAAATGAAACCAATGCTCCAACATAAAATACCAGAAACAATAAATTGTTTTCGCGCCATCCGATGCTGAATGGAATTACAAGAGTGATGATGAAAACAAGTAATCCGAACAATCCGAAAGCAACGCCAATGGATAAAAATTGATTATGAGAACGCAATCGGTTTTTTTCAGGCAAGGTCGATTTTCTTCGCTCGTATTCTGCATTAAAGGCTAGTTGCGGATCTCCTGTGCCCACGCCGAACCAAAGGTTAGCTTTGAAAATAGACCATCCTGCAATCCAGAATTCCAAACGCTGTGTCAAGGAACTTCCTGCTGCATTGCGGAAATAATAATAAGAGTTGATTTCGTAAATGAGCTGCTCCAGCCTGCGTTTTAGTCCTTTATCTTTTAAGTAATTGATATTGGCAATTCCATTTTCAACATGTTGAATGTCGCTGTCCGATAAACTCAGTAATCCTTCACGGTCTTTGCGTAAACCTTTCGAGGTCATGTAACGCAGCAGGGTTTGCGAAATGATTTGTCCGGTTTTGCCGGTCGAATCAAAAGGGATAGTACTCCGGGAATTCCACGTGTTTCGCAATTCGTTTATGGCGATGTAATTCCAGGTATAATAACCGTTTTCGAGCATATTGTTTTCAAGTCCGTGAAAATATTTTTCTCCGGATTTGGAGTAAACTTCAAGATGATTGCGTGATTCTTTAGGGGTGTAGAATTCGTGAATGATGTTGCGGGTGAGGACGGTAAAAAATAAAATCACAAGCGTGAACAAACCAATACCTGAAAAACGAATCCACTTGTTTTTGGTGCGGATGATGATGTAGATCAACGTAAATACAACCGCGCTGATAAGCACCAGAACACCTGTTGCCGATTCAATGAGGTAAATAAAATAGAGAAACCAACATGCAAGTGGAAGCAATATCCATTTCACACCATGTTTTGTTACGCGGAAAAGATAAATCATGGCGAACAAGGCGGTGATGATAACCAAACTCAGGCGGATGTGCGAAACAAATGGCGAGATATTCCTGATATCGCTTAAATCTTTATCGCTGGGGAAAATGCGCAAATAAATACCGAAAGAAATCAGCGTAGAAATAGATGTGGCAAGCAGCAACAACCATAAGAGGAGTTGAAAACGTTTTTCTTCCAGGCGAGGAACTGCTGCAAATACAAGCGGGAAAACAAGGAAGGGAAGTTTAATGCGCAAATCTTTAAAGGCGAAGGCGAAATCTTGTGTCCATAGCAAACCAATCAGGTGGACCAAAAACAACATGAAAAATCCAATCACTACAGGATGACGAAATGCAGATGATAAGCGTTGACCAATGTTACCGTAGGCAGCAAGCACTATGAATAATCCAATGCTACCCATACTCATCAATACCACCGAAGTCGACAATCCCACGGCAACAAGTAACAATGCCAGGAATTGTAATTCGGGTGCGTATCGGCGAAATAAAGTAATCACAGGTTATTTCTTGGGTTTCAGAAGCGCAGCATAACCTGCTTTGTCGTTTAAGATTTCGATGGCTTTTTTCACGAGTTGATCGTTAAGTAAATCGTGCTCGTATCGACCTTTCTGTAAATAATAAATGGCCACTATATCCGATTCAAGATAATCGCGGATTTCATCTTTGAAACGAAGCAGATCGTCCTCTTTTTTGGGTTCGATTTTTTTCATCAAGGCCTCGAATTCTTTTTCAGCTCCTTGAAAATATTTTTCCTTCTCGGCTGTTTTTTTGAATTCATCCAAAACATCCTTGCTCTGTGTGCTGTAGGAGAAGTCTTTGGATTTGACAAAATTCACGAATTCCAAATATTGATTATCACTTAGGGCAAACGTTTTGGCATCGGCAATGCTGGCGTTATTGCGACGGAATTTCACGGCGTAATCAAAAATGAATTGATTGCGCACCAAGCTCACCAGAATTTTTGAATACTCCGGAATGTCTAAGGTAACATCGGGCTCAATACCACGTCCGTCATATACATCACGACCATTTTTTGTTTTGAATTTTTTGGAAAGGGAATCCACACTCATCGTTGCTTTTCCGCTTTCATCCTTGTGTGAATAATCCAATTTCTGAATACATCTTCCGCTTGGAATGTAATATTTGGAAGTTGTTAGTTTGATCATCGTGTTGTAAGGCAGATTGCGTGTTTGCTGCACCAGGCCTTTTCCATAGGAGCGGTGACCGGCAACTACGGCGCGATCTAAATCCTGCATCGATCCGGAAACAATTTCGGAAGCAGATGCTGTGTTTTCATCAATCAGAAACACCATGGGAATTTGCGTATCCAAAGGTTCATCCTTGGTGTAATACGTTTCGGTTGAATTGGGCATGCGTCCTTTTTGAGAAACAACCAGTGTGTTTTTGGGGACAAACAATCCAACGATTTTTACGGCTTCAATCAATAATCCACCGCCGTTCCCGCGCAAGTCAAACACAAGCTGACTCATTCCTTGTTTTTTCAATTCCACAAAAGCTTCACGCACCTCCGAAGAAGCCGTTATTCTGAATTGCACCAGTTTGATGTATCCGGTTGTGGCATTCAACATCCCGTAGTATGGAACGTCTTTTATTTTTACTTCTTCACGCGTAAGTGTTTTTTCAAAATCCTGTTCGCCTTCGCGTCGTACTTTTAGTTTAACAGGTGTTCCGGGAGTTCCTTTCAAATGTTTGCTCACTTCATCCTGATCCCAACCCTTGATTGATTTTCCGTCAATTTCAATAATCAAATCACCGGGTTGCAATCCTGCTTTGGAAGCCGGATATCCTTCATAGGTTTCGATGACTTCCGTGTAATCTCCTTTTTTTCGGTTCACCGCACCAAGTCCGCCATATTGTCCCGTTGTCTGAATTTTAAAATCTTCAATATCGCTTTCCGGATAGTACACCGTATAAGGGTCCAGAGATCGCATCATTCCGTCAATACCTTCCTTCATGAGCTGTCCTGGTTGCGGCATGTCCACATAATTCGTGTTGAGTTCCTTGTACACGGCACCGAAAATTTCCATGTTTTTGGAGATTTCGAAATCCTGTGTATCAGGAGTGCGGAACGAATATCCGGCAATGCCTGAAATCAAGGCGATGCTTCCGATGAGAAAATAAACGCGTTTGGTCATGATGAATGGGATTGCAGCTCGTTGCACAAACGTTGTAAAAGTAAGATTATTTTATCGGCAATGCCTTTGTATTTGGGGAGTTCATGCCCGTTAAACAAAAAGGCAACAACAACTTGTTTTTCTTCCTTTTGAAGCATTTCCACAAACGACGATTTGTTCAGTCGATAAGCTTCACGCATCAATCGCTTGATACGGTTGCGGTCAACAGCATGTTTGAATTTGCGTTTGGGAACCGAAAACAAGATTCTTGCGGGAACATTTCCGGGTTGAATTTGCCAGATCATGCGCACCGGAAATGCATTGATGGATTTTCCTTTTTGGAACAATTCATCAATTTGTTTTTCCAGATACAGGCGTTCTTCTTTGGGGAATTTGGGCATTGCGCAGGATGGATTACGAATATACGGATATCCTTTGCGAATGGAGAGGAAAAGAAAAAAGGAGAATTACTTCTCCTTTTCTGTGGTTTTTTCTGTTTTGATGAAATGCTCTATGGCCATGGTCATGCTTGGTGCATTTGGCATGGGTGCTTGCAAATCGAGACGCAGTCCTGCTGATTTTACTGCGTTTGCAGTGGTCGATCCAAATGCGGCAATGCGTGTTTTGTTCTGCTTGAATTTGGGAAAATTCATGAAGAGCGATTCGATTCCTTGCGGAGAGAAGAACACGAGCATATCGTATTTAATGTCGGCCAAATCACTTAAATCGCTGGCAACGGTTTTATACAATACGGCTTTGGAATATTTGATGTTGTGCTGATCGAGCACATCGGTAATTTCTTGTTTGTGAATGTCGGAACAAGGAAGCAGGAATTTTTCATCCTTGTGTTTTTTAATCACATCCAGCAATTCAATAAACTTTTGTTTGCCGTGAAAAATTTTGCGTTTGCGGTACACCACGTATTTCTGCAAATAGTAGGCGGTCGATTCGCTGATGCAAAAATATTTCATGGTGTCGGGAACCTGATAGCGGATCTCTTTGCAAATGCGGAAGAAATGATCCACGGCATTTCGTGAAGTCATGATCACCGCAGTGTGTTCAGGGATGTTCAATCGGTCTTTGCGCAAGTCTTTGACATCAATGCCTTCCACATGAATGAATGGGCGGAAGTCGATCTTCAGCTTGTACTTCTTTGCCAACTCTGCATACGGATTCTTTTCCGTTTCAGGAGGAGGCTGAGAGATGAGTATTGTCTTAGTCGCCAAGGCAGTAAATTTTTATTCGACTACCATTACCATTTTTTTGTCGGCCAATTAGCCTATTTCGCTTATCAATACCCGAATCGCAACGATTAAGGGCAGGATTTCAAGCGCGCAAAGATACAAAAAAACATACACAAGTGGTGTACCGTAGTTTAAGCTTGTGCTAAAACTGCGTACCAGTCGAAAAAGGTAAGTGCCGCCAATGATGAAGCCCGAAAGCCCCAAAACAGGGAGAATGAGCCAATTAGGACCAAAACACACCAATACGGCAAAGGGTAGTAAAGCTATTCCGGTAAGCTGATTGAAGAGCAAAAGATTGTATCGGTTTTCAACCATACCACCGTCCTCGGCCAGTAGAAACTGGACAATCAGCGTAAGGAAGGCTTTCAGAAGTATGCTTCCGATCACGATCCCCGAAAAAATGAAAAAAAGTAAAATACCGTGAAAAGGAAGTGGGGAAAAATGAAATATCCGGTCGGCATGAAACAATAGCAATCCGGTGGCCAATCCGAAAATGAGCAATAGGGAAATAGAGAAGGGATGTCTTAAGGCCATTTCTTCGCGCACTACCTGCTTCATATAACGTGTGGAAAGAAAAGCAGCTTGCAATTGGCGGTATTTGTTGTGATAGCCTACCCTTAATATGGTGAAGACAACGATTAGTGTAAGCAACAATCCAAACATCCATCGCCCTTCAACCCGGTCAACCGGTTTCAAAGTGAATCCGCTTCCCCAATCCAGTTTTTTCTCCAGGAATTGTTTGGCCTCCAACAAGTCAGCTTTACGCAGGGGTTCCATTTTGGGGAACTCCAAACGGAACTGAGCGGTGTCCGGTTGAGGTATGGATGTGCTGTCGGGCATGGCTGCAAAAGTAGGTACTTATCGCTCTGTCCATAAAAGGCCAAGAAATATTTTTGCTGCCGTCATTGCATCAAGGACATGGAATTGCAATCCATGGAGCCACGGACTTAAATTGACCTTATCTTTGGTGCATGATTCTTATTGACGATAAGTTGGTGTCGGACGATCTGTTCGAAAAGAAGTTTGTGTGCGACTTGAATGCTTGTAAAGGGGCTTGTTGTATTGAAGGAGATTCCGGCGCACCTTTAAAGGAAGAGGAGCTTGGCGTATTGGATGATATTTTTCCGGAGGTAAAACCTTATTTGCGCAAAGAAGGCATCAAGGCCATCGAAGAGCAGGGTACCTACATCCGCGATGATGATGGTGAATTTGTAACTCCTTTGATTGAAGGTGCAGAGTGCGCCTATGTTGTTTTTGATGATAAGGGTATTGCCAAATGTGGTATTGAACAAGCTTGGTTCGACAAGAAGATCAGTTTCCGCAAACCCATCTCCTGTTTCTTGTATCCCATTCGCGTAACATCACTTAAAAGTGGCGACGCCCTCAATTACCACCATTGGCCCATTTGCAAACCGGCTTGCAGTTGCGGAGAAAAATTGGATGTGAAAGTGTTTCGGTTTCTGAAAGAACCCATCATTACAGCTTATGGCGAAGATTTTTACAATGCCATGGAAGAAGCCGACCGTTTATTGGAGGAGGAAAAGAAAAAGCAATAGTCAATTTTTCTTAATATAACATTTCGGCTGAGAAATCCTAGTGTTAAGCCTCTCTATTTTTATCCACCTGCTTTTTGTTGAATAATACGTCCGCTTCCCTCCCGATTCGGGGTCATTTTTTTGGAATTTGCTGTTGAGTTTTTGAGGCTCCTACAGCGTTTTTTGATATATCGGGTCGAAACATTCGCTTCACCTGAGTGCAAGTGCGGACTTCAACGATTAACAATTGATAAGTACCGACGGATGGCCACTTTCCGAGCATAAGCAAGCTACATGCTTTACCGCTCTAAGGCTACGGAAATGGTTAAAAAACCGTGTTGAAAACTTGAACTCAATGTGAATTAAAATGCTTTGTTGCCCGAGGGTTTTTTTTCAATTTTTGTTCTCCCAAGCTGATGGACCGAAGGTCAATTTTTCCCTCGACCGGAAGTCATTCTAAAAAGAGTCAAAAACACCTGATCATCAGGCACCTAAGTTTGCCTGATAGGTCATTTTTGTCTCCGCTCGGAACGGGTTGGAAAAAAACGACATACATAAAGAGTATATAGAAATGGAAAATTTTGAACCCATACTGAAGGAAAATAAGGACCGCTTCGTGCTGTTCCCTATTCTCCATAATGATATCTGGTCGTTTTATAAAAAGGCAGAGGCAAGTTTCTGGACAGCTGAAGAAATTGACCTCGGTGCCGATATTCATGACTGGGAAAACAAGCTCAACGACGATGAGCGGCATTTTATTAAGCACGTGCTGGCCTTCTTCGCGGCGAGTGATGGCATTGTGAACGAGAATCTGGCTGAGAATTTCGTACGTGAAGTGCAATACACAGAAGCTAAGTTTTTCTATGGATTTCAGATTACCATCGAGAACATCCACAGCGAAACATACTCTCTGTTGATTGACACGTACATCAAAGATCCGATGGAAAAGGATCGTTTGTTCCATGCGATTGAGACCATGGATTTCGTGAAGAAAAAAGCCGAGTGGGCCCTCAACTGGATTTCTAAGGGTTCGTTTGCAGAAAGACTTGTTGCTTTTGCAGCAGTTGAAGGGATTTTCTTCTCCGGTAGTTTCTGTTCGATTTTCTGGCTGAAAAAGCGTGGACTCATGCCCGGCCTCTCCTTCTCCAATGAACTGATTTCACGCGATGAAGGACTGCACTGTGACTTTGCTTGTTTGTTGTACTCCAAATATTTGGTGAACAAACTCGACAAAAAAACCGTAGAAAAGATCATTGTTGATGCAGTGGAAATTGAGAAGGAATTTGTGAGTGATGCATTGCCCGTAAAACTTATCGGAATGAACGCGGATTTGATGAAACAGTACATCGAATTCGTTGCCGACCGCCTTCTGGTTGAGCTCGGAAATCCGAAAGTGTTCAATGTTTCCAATCCATTCGATTTCATGGACATGATCAACCTGCAAGGAAAAACCAACTTCTTCGAAAAACGTGTTGGTGAATACCAAAAAGCAGGAGTGCTCAGTACCAAAGAAGACAATAAATTCAGCCTCGACGAAGATTTCTGATCGTCGCAAAAATTCAGAAAGCCAACCAAGCCAAACAAAGCCAAACAATACTAACCGTTAAACCAATAGCCACATGTTCGTAGTCAAAAGAGATGGCCGTAGAGAATCGGTACAATTCGACAAGATCACCGCACGCATTAAAAAGCTCTGCTATGGTCTGAATCCTATTGTAGATCCTGTATCGGTCGCGATCAAAGTAGTAGAGGGAATCTACGACGGGGTAACCACTTCCGAGCTCGATAATCTTGCAGCGGAAGTAGCGGCAACCAATACCATCAAGCATCCGGATTATGCCTTGCTTGCATCACGTATTGCAGTTTCCAACCTCCACAAAAACACCAAGAAGTCTTTCTCTTCAACCATGAAAGACCTCTATGAATACATTGATCCACGTACAGGTGAGCGCGCTTCACTTTTGGCGGATGATGTATATGAAATCATCGATAAAAACGCAGAGATGTTGGATTCAACCATCATCTACGATCGCGATTTCCGTTTCGATTTCTTCGGATTTAAAACACTTGAGCGTTCTTACCTTCTCAAATTATTGGGTAAAGTAGCAGAACGTCCGCAGCACATGTTTATGCGTGTGGCTATCGGGATTCACAAAGAAGACCTCAAGAGTGCCGTTGAAACCTATCACCTCATGAGTGAAGGTTGGTTTACACATGCAACACCAACCCTTTTCAATGCAGGTACTCCAAAACCGCAGATGTCCTCTTGCTTCCTGCTTACCGTGAAGAAAGATTCCATCTCCGGAATTTACGATACACTCACGCAATGCGCGAAAATTTCGCAAAGTGCAGGTGGAATCGGATTAAGCATTCACGATATCCGCGCTACAGGTTCATACATTAAAGGAACCAACGGAACCTCCAACGGAATTGTTCCAATGCTGCGTGTATTCAACGATACTGCACGTTATGTTGACCAAGGTGGTGGAAAGCGTAAAGGTTCTTTTGCAATCTACCTCGAGCCATGGCATGCAGATGTATTCGATTTCCTCGACCTTAAGAAAAACCACGGTAAAGAAGAGCAACGTGCACGCGATTTGTTCTACGCCATGTGGATTCCCGATCTTTTCATGCAACGCGTTGAAGACAATGGCGACTGGACATTAATGTGTCCGCATGAGTGTCCGGGTCTTAGCGATACTTACGGAAAAGCATTCGTTGATCTTTACACCAAATACGAGCGCGAAGGAAAAGGTCGTAAAACCATTAAGGCACAAGACCTCTGGTTCAAAATCATGGAATCGCAAATTGAAACCGGAACGCCTTATATTCTTTACAAAGACGCAGCCAACGAAAAATCAAACCAAAAGAACCTCGGAACCATCAAGAGTTCCAACCTCTGTACCGAAATCATGGAGTACACTTCTCCTGATGAAGTAGCGGTTTGTAACCTGGCATCCATTGCGCTTCCTAAGTTTGTGAAAGATGGTGAATTCGATCACGATAAATTGTTCGAAATCACTTACCACATTACCAAGAACCTCAATAAGATCATCGATTATAACTATTACCCTGTTCCTGAAGCACGTCGCAGTAATTTGCGTCACCGTCCGATTGGAATCGGTGTACAAGGTTTGGCCGATGCCTTTATTTTGATGCGTTATGCCTTCGACTCACCTGAAGCGCGTAAACTCAATCAGGAAATTTTCGAGACCATTTATTACGCATCCTTGACTTCTTCCAAAGACCTTGCGAAAGAATTTGGTCCATACGAAACCTTCCAAGGTTCACCAATTT
>JBIKKU010000393.1:0-2968 GCA_044360245.1 Flavobacteriales bacterium
AGGGATTTCCTTCTTTACATTCCAAACCATGAGTTATACCATCGACATTTACCGTCGACAGTTGACTCCTGTAAAAAACATTGTTGATTTCGGATTCTTCGTGACCTTCTTCCCGCAATTGGTGGCCGGTCCGATTGTTCGAGCCTCCGAATTCATTCCACAGATGTACCAGCCTTACTCACTGGATCGTCATGCTTTTGGTTGGTCATTGTTTATGATCTTGAAGGGATTGATCAAGAAAATTGTAGTTGCGGATTACATTGCCTTAAACTTTATTGACCATGTATTTCAAAATCCGGACAACTTCCCCGGGTTTGTCATCATTTTTGCATTGTGGGGATATTCCATGCAGATCTACGGCGATTTTTCCGGCTACACGGATATTGCCATTGGTGTTTCCCGACTTCTCGGCTTCCAACTTAGCACCAATTTCAATTCGCCATATAAAGCCATCAACGTTGCAGATTTTTGGCGCAGGTGGCACATTTCCCTTTCAAGTTTTCTGAAGGATTATTTATACATCCCGCTTGGAGGAAATAAAAAAGCAACCTGGGTATCTTATCTGTTTGTTCCCTTCATCATTTTCTTCCTCGCCGGTTTAATTGACTATTATTTCGATATAGAATCCAACCTTTTCGGAACACATTTTGAATTCGGTTTTTGGGTGCTCTGTATTATTTTCATGTTGCTTTTCCTCTTCCTGATGTTGTTCGAACGGGTTCGGATTTTCATGAATACAGATATCAACTTGCTCATCACCATGTTGCTGGGAGGCTTATGGCACGGGGCTTCCATGAAGTTTATCATTTGGGGAGGATTAAATGGAATCGCACTTGTCATTTACAAGTATTGGAAACGAGTGTCACCATACGAGAAATCCAACTTCTTCTTAACGCATTTCTGGAAAATCTTTTTCACCTTCAACTTTATCACCTTCACCCGAATTTTCTTCCGTGCAACGGACATGGAAAATGCGAATTTCATTATTGGAAAAATCTGGAACAATTTCGGATTGTTCACTTCGGATGAAGCCGGAATTTCACATTTCAACACCGGAGCATGGTCCTTGTTGTTCACCAGTTATACCATTGTGCTCATCATCATGGCTGTGGCATATATCATCCATTGGTTGCCAACCGGAACAAAAGACACCATTCAAAATTCCTTCATCAAATTACCCATGAGCATGCAGATGATAGTAACCGTGCTCGCCGGATTTTTGATTTATCAGGCTGTTTCTGCCGACTTTACTCCATTCATTTATTTTCAGTTCTAATTGCGTTTGCAGACGATTCGCTGACGTTTGCAGACAATTTTTAAAGTTCCGGAATACAACATGTAGTTTCGAATATGTTTGCTATCGAAACCACATCGCTTAGTTTTTGCTACCGCAAAAATCAAGCGGTATTTGAACATCTTCATTTGAAAGTACCTGAGCATTCCATCTATGGATTTTTAGGTCCTAATGGAGCAGGTAAAACCACACTCATGCGCATCCTGCTCGGGTTAATCCGCGGATATTCCGGTGAGGTTAAAATTGCTGGAACTACATTAAAAAGCAATCCGTATGAGCTTTATAGAAAAATTGGAAGTCTCATTGAACAACCATCCTTGTACCTGCATTTAAGTGCGAGAGAAAATTTAGAAATATACAGGCACTTGTTTGGCTGTCCGAAACAAAATATCGAGGATGTTTTGCAATTGGTCAAATTAAAAAATGCCGGACAAAAAAACGTGCGTCAATTTTCACTCGGCATGAAACAGCGACTGGGAATTGCGATTGCACTTTTACATGAACCGGAAATTTTATTCCTCGATGAACCCATTAACGGTCTTGACCCCGAAGGTATTCTTGAAACCCGTGAATTGATCAATCACCTGAATAAATCAAGAGGAACAAGCATTTTTCTTTCGAGTCATCTGTTGTCGGAATTGGAGAAAACCGTATCTCATCTAGGCATACTGCATCAAGGAAAATTGAAATTTCAGGGCACCTTGACTGAATTCGAAAACCAAAATCAAGCCCGAAATGAACTCTGGATACACGTGAATGATCCCCAAAAAGCGAAATCTATTCTTGATGAAAGCTTTGAAACGGAACAACGTGAATTATGGCTGTGCATGTCACTTCCCGATGACCGAAAAATAGCACAACTGATCAATAAGCTTCAGGAAAATCATCTGGAAATTTATGAGGTCAGAAAACAAAAAAAAGATCTTGAATCGATGTTCCTCGAATTAATGCAAACTCCCCAATGAAAGCAACTCCTCTAATTTCGATCGTACGGGCAGAATTATTAAAAACCCGTAAAAGCAAAACGATGGTATTATTGATTCTGGGAGCCTTGTTTATTCCCTTGATCCGAATGATCATTCAATGGACCCATGTCACCAAAACTGCCCAACTGAATAGCATGCCTGATGCTTTTCATGTGCACTTGACCAACTCCTGGGAACCCATGGCGTATTTATTATTTCCCTTAGGCATTGTATTATGTACCTCCCTGATTGTCTATCCGGAATACCTCAACAATACCTGGAAACAAATGCATACCGCTCCTGTTTCAAGCACCCAATTGTTTCTGGGAAAATACATTGTAATCTTCCTTTTGCTTTTATTGTTTTTACTCCTGTTTCAGTTGGCAGTATTGCTTTCGATTTTCATTCCACCTCTATTCTGGCAGTCCATTCCATTTCCAAATAGCAGTCCGGATGTATTGGAGTGGCTACAGTGCATTGCATCATATTTTCGAGCCGGATTACCTATTGTGGCCTTTCAATTTTTGATTGCCATGCGCATAGGAAACATTTTTACAGTCATTGGAACGGGTATGATCATGCTTATCACCTCGATATTTACCATGCAATGGGAACATGGATATTTTTTTCCATTCGGATTTCCGGGCTTGGAACATAGAACCTATGCTGTAAGCGGTGTTCCGCACTATTATGGTTGGATGATCTCGGA
>JBIKKU010000394.1:0-2963 GCA_044360245.1 Flavobacteriales bacterium
TCACTTTTGAATTCACTAACGATAAATGTGATTTGCTCAACAGTTTCAAACCGGGTGAAGAAGTTGAAGTTGGATTTTTCTTGCGCGGACGTGAATGGAACGATCCAAAAACCAATCAGGTGAAATTTTTCAACTCACTCGAAGGTTTTCGTATTGCCCGCACATCCAATCCCGGCGCAGAAACCCCTTCAGACAGCGCGCCATTTGAAGTACCAACCGGTGACGATACAGACGATCTTCCATTCTAAATGGAATTCCATAAATAAAAAATCCCGGAGAAATCATCCGGGATTTTTTATTGCACTCCCATTTGGTTATGCGCGAATATCATCAACAGCCTTTGTATCTAAAGCATCACGCAAACCATTTCCAACAAGCATAAATGCCAATACCATGATCACTGTTGTTATTCCGGGAAGAACTGCGAGATAAGCGAAATCCGTGGTAATAAAATCTTTGTGCTGCGCAATCATGGATCCCCAGGAAGGCATGGGCGCTTGCACACCAACACCAAGGAAACTCAATCCACTTTCAATCAGAATTGCCGAAGCAAAATTGGCTGCAGAAATTACAATTACCGGTCCCATCACATTAGGCAAAACATGTCGCATTATGATGCGTGGTGATCTAAACCCGAGCGCACGTCCTGCTTCCACAAATTCTTTTTCCCGAATACTTAAAACTTGTCCGCGCACAATTCGCGCAACCTCAACCCACATGGTTAAACCTACAGCAACAAACACTTGCCAAAAGCCTTTTCCAAGTGCAATTGTAACCGCAATAACCAACAACAAAGTTGGAATTGACCAAACCACGTTGATTAACCACATCACCAAATCATCTACCCATCCTCTGAAATATCCTGCTATGGCTCCTAAGGAAATACCGATGATTAATGAAATGAGTACGGAAATAAAACCAACAGCCAAAGAAACTATCGTTCCTGCCATTAACCTACTTAGTAAATCACGACCATTCCGATCTGTTCCGAGCCAATAGGTTTTTTCAATAATGTTTTTCTCTTCAATTTCTTTGTACATCGATTCCAAGGTGCGTGAAATTTTCTGGCCATGGATATCGTAAAAAGAAATGGTTCCATTCCCGTCGGAAGAAAAACGGTTGTTTACATCCAAAGGATATAGCACATCTGCAATATGAATAGGAATTTCGGTAGCACGGAATTTGGCTTCATCGTCTTCACCGACATATTCTTTCACTTTGATGTATTCTCCGTCAAATTTATAGTCTGTGAAAGGCTGAAAACGGTATTTGTTTTCTTGTCCGCCACTAAACAACATCCCGAAAAAAGATGTTTTCATGATGGTATCATTTTTACACACCATCAATTGTTTTACTGTAAATCCGGGAGGCTTGGTATTGATCGAAGGAATTCCGTTGGCAGCATTTTTGGTTTGATCCGGACGTATCGTTGCTCCAAGAATAGAAACGACAGTAGCAAAAACAATTACCCAAACACCAAACATGGCCGGGTAATTACGACGAAGCCTTTTCCACGCCATGGAGGACAAAGACCTTGAAGTTTCTTCTTTCTTATTTTTTTTTCGCTTGCCGAACATGTTAATTTACTGCTCTGCCCTTCCATTTTACCCTGACAAAAAACATCAGGATACCAACAAGAGGAACATAAAATAGATTAAACAAAAATGCAGGAATCCAATACCCAAAATGCAAAGGGTAGCTCAAAGCCCTGTTGCTCAAAAATAACAACAAAAAATCAATTGAAACCTTCGCAAGCAAGCAAATCAGCCACACTCCAAACATTTGGGGATGAATTAGGCTGTAGCAAAGACCAATCCATAGAACCAGGCTTTGTGTGAGCGTGACAAAACCCAATAGAATTGGCGGCCAATAGGTATATGAAGTGCTTTTACCTGCCCACCTTAATCTTCTGCGGAAAAAATCATTTAGAGACACGGAAGGCTGAGTCCACACCACTACTTTTTCATTAAACGGAAAAACGATCTTTTTTTGGTTGTGATGCAAGGCATGAAGCAGAAAGACATCATCACCCGAGGTTTTGTGTTGACCCAATTCATAATGCTCTAACCACATGGCTTTTCTAACCAACATGTTGGCCCCTGAAGCATACATTGGAATTCCAACCGAGGCAAAACCTGCTGCAACAGATGATAATGCGAGTTGGTCCCACGATTCCATTTTTCGGTCTTTCGTCAACACCGGACCACAAACCAAATCTGCATGATTCCCAGCTCCAACCATTTCTGAAATCCAAGTAGGAGGAGGTACACAATCAGCATCTGTAAATAAAAGTAATTCTCCTTTGGATGCAGAAACTCCCACGTGCAAGGCTGCTTTTTTCCCCTCTTCTATTGCATCGAGCACACGAAGTTTTGGATAGGAAGAAAGATACTCCGACAATGGAGGGTGATCGGAAGAAAAGTCATTTACGAATATCCACTCGCAATTCGGATAATCTTGTTTGGATAATCCTTCAAACAATTGCGGAAGATTTTCTTTCTCATTGCGAAATGCAACAATTACCGAAACGAATGGTGTTTGATTAATCTCTTCATTTTTCAATTTACTCCGCAACATTCCCCTTAGCGAAATCGCCAAAAAGAAGAAATACAAAATGGTACTTATGGATAAAAAGTAAAGCATGGAATTCCTCACCAATGTATCGAATATTCCTCCATGGCCTGCTATATTTGCAACATGAGCGCGACCGAACCAAAAGAAAGGATTATTCTGGGTATCGACCCCGGTACCAACATTATGGGTTTTGGTGTTTTATTGGTGAAAGAAAAAAAAATGTCATTGCTCGAAATGGGCGTTTTCCGTCTCGAAAAACTCGAAACACAAGCCGACAAACTCAAAAAAATTCTTGAAGAAACTTTAAAGGTTATCGATAAGCATCATCCCGATGAAATGGCTATTGAAGCTCCTTTCTTCGGCAAAAACATTCAGTCCATGCTAAAACT
>JBIKKU010000396.1:0-2961 GCA_044360245.1 Flavobacteriales bacterium
TTTAAACAATTCTTTACGACCGATTTTCGAACAAATTGGACAATCCTGCGCTTTATGGGAACGTGCAGGGCAGTACTCTCGTCCGAAAAAGATGATTTGCAAATGTAAGGTATTCCATTTCTCCATTGGAAAAAGCTTTTTGCAATCGCGTTCGGTTTGTTCAACGGAACTACCATCCGATAATCCCCAACGCCAAATCAAACGATGGATGTGTGTATCTACCGGAAATGCAGGAACACCAAATGCCTGAGCCATCACAACCGATGCAGTTTTATGTCCCACACCGGGTAATGCTTCGAGATCTTCAAAACTGGCAGGAACTTTTCCCTGATGTTTTTCCAATAAGATTTTTGATAGTCCGTAAATGGCTTTTGATTTTGCAGGCGATAAACCACATGGACGAATAATCTCACGAATTTCTTCAACGTCCAGCTTAATCATCTTTTGTGGTGTGTCTGCTTTTTTAAACAAATGCGGAGTGACCAGGTTGACGCGCACATCGGTGCATTGCGCCGAAAGCAAAACAGCTACAAGAAGGGTATAGGCGTCTTTATGGTCCAATGGCACAGGAGTCTCCGGATAGAGTTTTTCCAGAGTTTCCATTACCAATTGGGCTTTTTCTTTTTTTGTCATTTGCAAATGGATGCAGTCAAAGACTTAATTCGATTTTACTCTGACAACGGGCAAGGCTGGCTTTGGCGACTTCGATGAGCTTATTGTCGTAAAGAAATCGGATATAATTGCGGTAAGATTCCATGGCTTCATGGTATTTACCCTGAGCCTCCTGCATGATACCGTATTCGTTGTAAATGGTTGCCTTGTTGATTCCCGGTACTTGTAATGCCTTTTGAAGCAGCGCTTCCAGTTCATCATATTTATTTAACGTGGAAAGCAAAATGGCAAAATTGTAATAGATGGCAACATATTCGGGATTAAATTCCAATGCGGCTTTGTAATGTTTTTCAGCGCGTGAATAATCGCTGTATTTGGTTTCGTAAATCCAGCCAATATGGTTGTGCGCCCGACCGTAATCAGGTATTTCAGTTATGATTTCATTAAGCAAACGCAAGGCTTCTCCAATTCGATTTTCTTTAATCAGCAAATCGGCTTCAAAGAATTTATCGTCCATCCGGAATTGTAAATCGCTCATAAATTATGGTGTAGGTGATGCATGAATTATTCGGTGACGTAGATTTCGGCTATTGTCCGGAATCCAAGCCAATGGCTCGGTCCTGAATAAGCCAGGTGGTTCTGGTACTTAGATTGATAGGCAGTTTGAGCAAAGCTTCCTCCTTTGCAATAGCCAAATTCCGCAATCATTTCAGCAACATTTCCAAATACATTTTTTAGTCCTAATAGCGAGGGTTCACCCGTGCTAACAGTTTTCGCTTGTTTTTCTTTTTTAACCAGAGAATAATTGCAGTCGTATAAATTGTTGTAATGGAAAGTATGACATCCTTTGGCATCAATGCTATCAGGTAAACCTTGTCTTTTCATGACATCCGGCAATCCGTAAAAGGCAAAATCTTCCCATTCATCAATGCGGGGCAAACGAAAACGAAGGCCTAATTTTTGCTTTTTGAAGGCAGCAATTTTATGGGTGTAAAAATGCGATTTGGATTTGCAATACATCTGTGCTTGCTGGAATGAAATGGCTGAAACCGGCAATTGAAGCGCTTCCTGAGCCATAACGTGAAACTCAAATCCTTCGCCCATGGGAAAGAAAACATTTGCCGAAGCCAGGTCCCATTCGTATTTCAATTCTCCTTTTCCGGTTTGTTTCGTCTGGCTTAAATAATAGCGAAAGGGCAATCGCGCGGCTAAAGGCAATAGATTCGTGTCCGGAATCATGTCGGTCATTTTAAAACCAAATTCATCTTCATTGCCTGAAGCATGTTCCATCATGGCGATATAATCGGCAATGCTCACTTCTTCGTTTCCCACAAAATAAGTTCCGTTTTGCGCAGTAAAGCCGGGTAATAGACGCATGTTGTCGGTGAGGTAAACCACACGTAAACCTTGGGCAAGGACTTCAAAAATTCCGAGTTGATTGTCGATGGTATTTACACCAACATAAGAAACGGGAACCAACATTTTTCCGTTGCGGTCGAATATTCCTTTTCTTCCGTTTTGATCTACCTGAAAATAATTTGGTCCTACCATGGTTACCGTATCAAAAAATGCAGGAATGATAAACTCCTTTTTCTTTTTAATTCCATAGTCGTCATTCACTTTTACCAAACACAGTCCACCACCGAAATCCTTCAGGCATTCGTCGGCAAAAAGTAATGGGTTTGAAAAAAGGATAAGGGCGGCAAGTAAAATGTATTTCATGTTTTAATGCATGATTTTGTAAAATAATTCTTTCATGATCTGACCATCATCGGTATCGGTTGTGTTTACTCCTTTGCTGCGGAGATCCGATTCCAGAAGGTATTCCATGATTTTGAGCAGCTTTCCTTGTGTGTAGTTTTTTGCGTATCGTGCATAGTCGCGCACGAAAAATTCATGTACACCCAATTCTGCGGCAATGTCTTTAGGTTGGCGTGTGGAGAACAAATGGTACTTCCAGATTTTTTGAAAGAATCCGAAGAGTGATGGAATAGTCGCTTGTATGGGATGTGATTTACTGTTGGCAGCGAAATAATTAAGGATGCGGTTTGCTTTTAGAATATCCTTTTCGCCAAGAGCGGTTTGTAGTTCAAAAATGTTGTAATCCTTGGAAATTCCAATGTTGTTTTGAATGGCTTCATCATTAATTTCTGAACCTTCCGGTAATAAGATTTTCAGCTTACCGATTTCATTCGAAATTTTTGCAAGATCATTTCCAAGAAATTCGGCAAGCAAGGCAGCTGAACGGGGAGAGATTTTCATTTTTACGCTCTTCACGTATTTCTCTATCCATTCGGCAAGTTTGTAATCTTTAATTTTTTCGGAAACGAAATAGATGTGGTTTTTGTC
>JBIKKU010000397.1:0-2957 GCA_044360245.1 Flavobacteriales bacterium
TTTTCAGTTTTTACAATGCAAAGGGACGTTTACACGAAATTGCCGTTGAGTACTACTCCATCCGTGCCTTAGGCTTACCGCTTTCCTTAGCAACCTACCTCATCTTTGGTGTTTTCAGGGGAATTCAAAACACCTACTGGGCCATGGTCATTGCATTGGTCGGCGGATTTGTCAATTTATTTCTTGACCTCATTCTCATGGGAGGAGTTGAAGGTTGGCTGAATTCTCAAGGCATAAAAGGAATTGCCTGGGCTTCGGTTGCTGCGCAATTGATCATGTTGTTGTTGGCCATTGGAGTGATGTACAAAAAAACAATCTTCCGACTCAATTTTCTTTATGAAGTAAACAAACAGATTTACACCTTACTCGCTTTCACCGGAAACCTCATCATTCGTTCCCTTTCCGTTCAAACAGCATATTTTTTTTCCAATCGTGTTGCAGCAGGTGCAGGAGATATGTTCATGAATGTACAAGGAGTGTTTTTCCAAATCTGGTTGTTTGCAGCATTTGTGGTAGAAGGCTATTGCAGCGCAGGCAATGCTTTAGCAGGAAAATTTTATGGAGAAAAAAATCACGAAATGCTCTGGAGACTCGGCAAATTCATGAGTGTCCGGACTTTATTGATTGGACTTGGCCTTGGTATACTTTTTCTGATGATTTACCCCTGGGTGCATTTACCTTTTCTAACGGATGCAAAAGAAATAGAACTGTTTCAAAAGGTTTTTTGGGTGGTCATTATTGTACTACCATTAAACGCTTACGCATTTGTTTACGATGAGATGCTTAAAGGAATGGGACGAATGGCTTATCTGAGAGATACCTTATTGATGTCCACCTTCCTTGGATTTGTTCCAACCGTTTTATTGCTGGAATATATGGAATGGCATTTGTATGCGGTATGGCTGGCATTTGTGGTTTGGATGATTTTCCGTGGAACCCGTTTGATGTTGTATTTTAACCGAAATTTCCATTACTGATATGAAAAAGTTATTCCTGCTAGGTTCCTTTATTTTATTGGCTTTTTCAGGCCTCGCACAAAGCGATTCACTCTCGAAAAAAGAAATTGAAGAAGCGCAAAAACGATTGGATGAAATCAATCGACAGGAACAGGAAATGTTGCGCAAAATGGAACTTATCAAGTTTAACATGGTGCAACAAACCATTGCTACAACAGGATTTCCCATACTTTCCGTGAATAATATACAAGTCATTAAACATGCATGTATGGTGCTTGCTTATGACGAACAACATGAACAGGCACGTTGGGTAATGCATGTTATTTTACCAGAAGTAGCCACCGGAAATGTCAGTCGTACCAACGATTTTAGAATGGATTCATTGGTTAGTACAGGAACTGCGGGGAAAGATGATTATTGGCACAGTGGTTACGACCGCGGACATTTAGCGCCATCTGCCGATTTTAAATGGTCACATCAGGCACTCAGTGAATCGTATTATTACTCAAACATGTCGCCACAACGTCCGGAACTTAATCGTCAACGTTGGTCACAACTTGAAGATTTGCTCCGTGCATACGTGGTAACCTATCAGCATAAATTGATTGTTGTTACCGGTCCGTTATTGCATGATACCTTAAAACAAATTGGACCGAACGGCGTCTCCGTTCCTTATTTCTATTACAAAGTTGCCATAGATCCTGCTTCACGCATTGGTATTGGATTTATCATGCCAAATAAAACATGTCCTGACCCGGTTTTAAGCTATGCCGTTTCCATCGACAGCGTAGAACTTTTAACGGGTTACAATTTCTTTCCAAGCCTCAATACCACCGAAGAAACAGCCATGGAAGGTAAGCCTGACATTAACCTTTGGAAAGTGGCAAAAGAAGAAGGTCATACCGAACCTCTCAACGCGGAAAGCCTACCAAAGGGAAAATTCAATACTATTCAGGCAAAATACCATGTTGGCGATAAAGTGAGCATTTGCGGGACGGTTGTAAGTACGAAATTCTCCGAAAAATCAGGTGCTACCTTTATCAACCTCGATCGCAAATTCCCCGATCAGATATTTACGGTGCAAATCTGGAAAGATTCAAGAGTGAACTTTAGTTATAAGCCTGAAGAATTTTTGATGAATAAGGTTATTTGTGTCACCGGTAAAGTAGAAGAACGCGAGGGTAATCTTGTGATGACCATTTCCAATGAGTCGCAAATTGAAATCATCGAAGAATAAATAAGAAACCCCGACTTTCGATCGGGGCAAAACATAATGCTTATCAGGCTATCGCATCTACCAACTCAGGCTTGAAGCGCGCTACTACCCACTGTCGGAGTTCACGTACATCTTCCTCCATCAGCTTGGCTATGGCCTTGTAATATTCTTTTTTAAACAAATGGGGATCAAAACTAACCTTCTCTAAAATGAATTTGGTGTACTCGAGGGCTGTCTTTTTCATGCTTTTGGTGTTTTGTTCCCTTAAAACGAAAACCCGAAAGTTTTAGTTTCGGGTTTTCGTTAAAAATTCCTTAAGAAGTATGAAAAAAGGCAAAAACCTTAATTTTCAGGGTAAAAGTACTTAGTCAACTACAACAACCAAGTATTTGCTTACGCTCCAAAATGCTTTTTGGTCGGTAATCACGAGCTTTTCTTTCACCTTGTCGCCCACAATTTTATAACTTCCCGAAGGATGAGTGGTAAGCACATCCACTTCTTTTCCTCCTAGTGTTACTTCAGAAATTTTGGTAATATCTACCTGGGTGAAGTAGTCCTTATTAAAATCTCCGCGAAGTTTTTTGATTTTTCCCAGACCAATAAATCCACCTTCTCTGGTGATAATTCCATTTTCCTTCAATTCCTTGGTCGAACCAATTACATAAAAAGCCGTGTTGAGTTCATGTTCCTTCTCTTCCACAACCGCCATCGTTTCATTTAATGTGGCTGTTAATTCATCCATGGCAATGTCGTATTTCGACAATTCATCGCGCAACTGAGCAATG
>JBIKKU010000398.1:0-2956 GCA_044360245.1 Flavobacteriales bacterium
GCATAGATCAGTGTAGATTTACCAATGTTGTTTGGACCAACGAGCTGGAGAGAATCACAGTCGTCGACACGCACCACGGCTTTACCGTACACCTTGGAATTTAGAACGGCGATTTTACGTAACATTCAGTCGGATTTTTATCCATCAAAGATAGGAAGACCGTCCCCCCGAAACGGACCGGCAAATAGAGTAATTCTCCACAAAAGGCAGTCACCTGTTAATAAACGCGGATCGCTTTGACTATGTAGAATTTGAGTTGTGGAAAAAGTGAAAAGGAATGGCAAGAAAGCTAGAAAAAATGTTGATAAAGGAGGTTATCAACAAAGAGAAATATCCAGATGGAATCAAAACCGAATCCCCATTACACAAACATCGTCAACTTGAAACTCCTCCCCACGCCAAACATCGAATGATTCTTTTACCAAAGCATATTGTTCCTGCATGGATTCATGCCGAAGGGAAAAAAGCAATTGCAGGAAATTTCGTTGCTTGAATTTTTTTCCCTTTTCTCCTCCGAACTGATCCGCATAACCATCGCTGAAAAGATAAACAGTATCTCCCTTATAGATAAAACGTTCTTCCTGAAAGTATTCGAAATTCTCCGTATTGAGCGAGGAACCGATGGAACGTTTGGTCTCTTCCATAACCAATAATTCATCCCGATGCACATAAACCAAGGGACGATGAGCGGATGCATATTGCATGACTCCTTCATTGCTATTTTCCGGAAATTTCCAGCGAACCAAACACAAATCCATTCCATCCGAAATTTCCATTGCATTGCCGTTTTGTCCTAATTTCCTTCGGATTTCCCGATCCATGTAATTTAAAATTTCGGCAGGGGTAAATTTTTCTTTTTCCAGCAATGCCTGACTCAATAAATCATGTCCCAGAATACTCATAAAGGCCCCGGGAACGCCATGTCCGGTACAATCTACTACTGCTGCATAATTCCAACCAGCAAAATGTTCTGCCCAATAAAAATCGCCACTCACAATGTCTTTAGGCTGAAAAAAAACGAAATGTTCACCTAAAATTTTATCCAATTTTTGCTGTCTTGGAAACAGGTAAGCCTGAATGCGTTTTGCGTAACGGATGGAATCTACAATGCTCTTGTTTTGTACTTCCACCACTTCTTTTTGACGGTACAACAAATCACGCTGGCGTTCGATTTGAGAAATTTGTCGGCGGATGTGTTCATTTTTTTCGAGAATTTCTTCCGTTCGGCGCTCCACTTTTTCGCGGTAGTCTTTAAAACGAACAGCGATCTCCTCCTCCATTACGCGGAAATTGTTGTACAACTGACCAATTTCATCTTGCACGATTGGTCCTTTAATCGGTCCTTTCAAACGGAAATTTTGCGAAACGAAATCGGAAATATGGCGCGATAAAACCGTAACGCGCTGAGATAACAATCGGGCAAAATAATAACTTAACAAAACACCGGTGAGCAGTAATAAAATGGTTGCCCAAAGGTATATTTCCTTTAACTCCGACATTTGTAAATCGCCTTCTGTTTTTATTTGATCTGTCCATTTCTGAAGTCTTGCCTCCAGTTCATCACCACGCTCAATGATCCTTCCTCGCATACCCGAGAGATCTTTCATACCAAGCTGACTTTCCAAAGCAACCAATGAATCAAAACAATTGGTGTATTGTTGTATCAACCGCGTAGCATCTTCCTGCTTGGACAGTGGAAGTTCAGCGTCTTTAAATACCGTTGATTGTAAGGCCTTAGCTTCCATCCTTAATTTCACCGCATACTTTTGATCGCCCCGAATGATAAAATCCTTTTCATGTCGACGCAGACTGAGAATTTTGGCTTCGTATTTTTTTAGGACCGGTTCTTCTTGCAAGGTATGTGCATAAACACGCATCCTTCCTTCCAGACCATAATCACGAAAACCACGAACCATCAACATTTCCACCATGGACTCAAATTGATCCGTCAACAAAAAAAGTTGTTGCTCCAATTGATCAACATGTACATCTGTTTTTTCATCATCAACACGGTCCTTCAAGGCATTGAGCATAACCACCAAGCGACGTTGGAGCACCCTTACGCGATTTAAAAACGGTGAAGTTTTTTGAAGATAAAAAGCGGGATTGTAAATTTCTTTGGCAAAAAATTGTTCTTGTAAATTGAACAACTGTAGGGTTTCCAAACGAATTTCCTGAAGGTCCATTTGCAATTCACTGATGCGCTCTTTGCGGACAAAATAATTCCTGTTGATGTATACCAGCACAAAAGCGAATACCACAAACCACAAAAATACAATCAGTAGCTTGATCCTGATGGATAAAAAGCCCTTGCGTAGTGTCATGGTGCAAAGAACAAAAGTAATTCTGAGCTGTACCTTAGGTCGATTTTAAGAATGCGTAAAACTTCAACTTGTTCGACTTAAAATTTTTTGGTCGAAAAAAATCTTATCGGGCAATAGAAAGGATTTGCAGAAAAAAAGAAAGGATAGATGCGTTAAATCATCTTCACACAAAATTCACAATAGAGATTTGTACCAATTTTCAAGCATTTTTTTTCCTTGCGGCGTTAGGATGGACTCCGGATGGTATTGCATTCCACTAACCGAAAATGCTTGGTGCTGTAGGGACATCGGATAGTTATTATCATCTACCGAAGTGACCTGAATCGATTGAGGTAAGGATGGGGTATGGATTACCCAACTGTGGTAACGCCCCACATAAACCGGTTCCTGCAATCCTGAAAAAAATGCATGTGTTTTATCCTGTATCTCCAAAGGAGTTGCAACACCATGTTTCACGGTATTCATTTGTATTAATGTTGCTCCGAAACATTCAGCAATGGCTTGCATGCCAAGACAAATTCCTAAAATGGGTTTACGCGAATAAAAATGTCGAATCAACTCCGGCATAATTCCCGCGTCTTTAGGTAATCCGGGACCGGGAGACAGCACAATGGCATCGAAAACTTCTGCCT
>JBIKKU010000399.1:0-2953 GCA_044360245.1 Flavobacteriales bacterium
AATTTCCGAATTGCAATTGAAACATAAAACCATTGTAGCACACTTTGGAAACGCTTATGGATTAAAGCATTTTCCGGGTGCATCATTGTTGGATGGTTTATTGATGTGTTACGAAAACACTTCTGAAGGTCAAGATTTGGCCGGACAATTGATTTTTGGTGGCATTGGAGCAGAAGGTTATTTACCTGTTGACGCAGGGAAATATTTCAAACGCGGAAGTGGAATGTGCTCGGAAGGAGGGATACGATTTGAATACACTACGCCCGAATCCATTGGGATTAAGAGCGAATACCTCGCAAAAATAGATTCGATTGCCATCAATGGTATTCGCGAAAAAGCATATCCCGGCTGCCAGATTTTTGTATCTAAAAGAGGAAAGGTTTTTTACTACAAAACTTTTGGCTACCAAACCTACGACTCTGTCCGTCCGGTGAAACAAGATGATATTTACGATCTGGCTTCTGTTACCAAAATCATTTCAACGGTTTCGGTTTTGATGCATCTAACCGATCAGGGAAAATTTAGTCTGGATAAAACCCTTGGTGATTACCTTCCTGATTTGCTCGACTCTTCAGAATACAGCAAAATCAATATCCGCAGGATGTTGGCGCATGAGGCAGGATTGGTTCCTTGGATTCCGTTTTATACTTCTACCCTAAAAAAAGGAATTCCGGATGCGAATATTTACCGCAAAACACCTTCGGATAGTTTCCCATACAGGGTTGCAGAAAACATGTACATCATAAAAACTTATAAAGACAGTATTCTCAAACAAATTCGAAACACACCCTTGCGCAATCAGCGAAATTATTTGTACTCGGATGTTGGATATTACATGTTGCAGGAAATAATTCTTCGCACTACCGGAAAAAGTTTGGATCATTTAACCGATAGTTTGTTTTACCGTCCTTTGGGTGCTACAACATTGGGATATAATCCACTGCTGCGTTTTTCTAAAGACAGAATTCCTCCTCAGGAAGATGATAAAATATTTCGCAAACAACTCATTCATGGCGATGTGCATGATCAAGGTGCTGCTATGCTGGGTGGAGTAGGTGGACATGCAGGTGTTTTCGGAAGCGGAAATGATTTGGCGAAAATGATGCAGATGCTCATGCAATATGGTGAATATGCCGATCAGCATTTTTTGAATCGCTCTACCGTGTTGGATTTTGCGCGATGTCAGTTTTGTCCGGGTAACCGAAGAGGCGCAGGATTTGATCGTCCGGTGATGGTGGATGGACTGGGGCCGACGTGCAATTGTGTTTCCGCCGAGAGTTTCGGACATACCGGTTTTACAGGGATTACCGCATGGGCAGATCCGGGTGAAGATGTCATTTACCTCTTTTTATCCAACAGGAGTTATCCTATTGCCGATAACAATAAAATCCTTAAAATGGGATTACGTACCGAGATTCAGCAAGTCATTTACGATGCCATTCGCAAAAGCAGACAACACTAAATGATCTTTATTGCTCTTGATTCAGCCATTGTATCCAGGAGGCATGTGTAAGTGATAGTTCTTGGTATTTGCGTTCTGAACCACTTTGTTTTTCTACCCGGATTTTTTCCCAAAGTGCATGTTCATTTTTGTTCCAATGTTGTTTCGGATCAGCGCAATTTCTTATGAAATCCAATGGTTTTTGGGTGTTGCTTTTTTCAAAAAACAGACGGTTGAATAAAGCAGAATCGTTGTTAGCCAAACTACCGTCGGTGCTGAGTAGCATACGTGAATGAGCGAGTTTTTTTAGCGTTGATTTTGGGCTTCGGTAATTTTTATTCGCTTTTATTTTTTTCCATTCCAGGCTTGCCAAATGCAGTAAATCCGACTGTTTTGGACGATAACCCATGCGGTAATAAAACCAAAAAGCACCGCTTTCAATGCCTTCCGGATTATCCAATCCAATTTGATACGGTTCAACTCCAAAGCGTTTTACACCAAGTTGTTGGTAATACACAGCCATTAAACGTTGGAAAGTCCGCACAGATTCTCCACCTCTAAACCAAGGAAAAATATTGATGCCGATGCGCGCGTATTCTCCTAAAATCCATGCACCTCCATAGGCCAGGGGGATTCCATTTTTCCAGGCAACATAACCTACATACGATTCAAGTCCGAGGCGGAATTCGGGTTTCATATAAAACAAGGTGACGTGCATTCCTCTGCCAGCATCAAAGTGTTCCGTTGCATCTATTTCAGCATAAGTTACCGGATCGGTCTCTCTTGCCAATGCACCAAGGAGTTGAAGCGATTGGTATTGCAATTCCGACTTTTCTTTTTTCGAGAGTGGAATAATTTTGCAGTGCTCGTCCTTCAAGGATTGAAACAAATCAGGAGCTCTTTCGAAATTTTCAGGATGGAAAAACGTGTCTTTGATGGGTGATCTAGAGTATGAAATTCCACGTTCGAAAACCCATTCCACATAAATTTCAGCATCTTCAAACAATTGTTCCTTTTGTGTTGGTGGAACATCACTGTTTAGAAAAAAAGCCACCAGTGATTCCAGTTTGTGTGTGTCATCGACTGTTTTCAAAAGCTGATCAAAAGTCGAAATGGCTTTATTGTTCCATTCATTCCGCAATGCAGAAGGTGTAAGCACTTGAATGATTTTATCCTGTATTTCCGGTTGCGCATCGATGGAAAACAAGCGAATGGTAGCTTTATTGGAAAGCAGTTTTTCAAGGGCACTTAGCGAGTATTGCGTGCGAATATCGGAATGCACTAATCCGCTATCCGTGAAGTTGGTTTTGTGCCTGGGTTGCTGACAATAGGATCGAATAAGTTTGGTGATGCGGTCAAATTCTTTTTTTGCGTGTTGCAGTATTTTAGGGGAGTCCGGATAGCCTTGCAGAAAAAGCAAGTTGTGGTGGTATTGCAAAATTTCATCAAAAGTCCATCGCGTTTTTTGTGCTAAAACCTGTAAAACGGAAATACGTTTTTTTGTCCATTCCT
>JBIKKU010000400.1:0-2949 GCA_044360245.1 Flavobacteriales bacterium
GAAAAGAAGCCATGGCGAACAGCTGAAAAGCAGATAGTCTTGCATTTTGATGCTGCTGTTGTTGTTTTAAATAACGCTGGTAAAACTTCATTTTTGAAAAATAATTCTCCAAGGAGCATTTGAAAACATGCGCAAAATAACCAAAAAATACCCATGATTTCTTATGAAAAGCTTCCAATACAGAGGACCGAAAGCGTCGGATTTTGATCTAAAATCATTTATTTTATTTGGTTTTCATTAATTACTCAAAATCCTGGGCAAGAAAAATTTTTCATGTTCATTTAAAATTCTTTTAAATTGAAATGAAATTCAAACCTATGGCAAATAAAACCATCAAAACTTTAATGATCCTTTTATCGCTTATCATGGCGGTAGTGATCCTTACGTTCATGATCAGGCTCTGGCCCGACGGATCGAAAGTTACGTTATGCGGCTATGCCCTTTCTCCCGAAAAACAACTTATTGTTTTGGTGGCATTGGGTGGAGCATTGGGCGCTTTTGTACACATGTCCACTTCTCTGGTAGATTACATCGGCGCCAAAAAGCTGATGTCGCAATGGATTCCATGGTACCTCATGCGACCATTTATCGGCGCAGCTTTGGCAGTAATTTTTTATTTATTGATTTTAGGCGGCATTGTGAATCCGTATGCGAATCAAAATACCGCATCGACAAGCGAAACCAATACCGAGATTAGCATTCCGGATGAGTCGAGTGCGCAACCCTTGGCATATTCCGACAGCAGTTCCGGAGATAGCCTTGGAAGCGATAGTAGCGTAGTAATGATGAATGATACTCCTGCCGCAACCGAAGAAAACAAAACGGAAATCAGTGTGGCAGAAGAAGAAAAAATTCCGCAACAGGGACAAATGCCTCCGGTAAATCCTTATGGAATTTTAGCTATCGCTTGTATGTCCGGAATGTTCAGCAAACACGCCATCGATAAACTCAAAGAAGTATTTGAAGGTTTGTTCCGTTTGAAAGAGAAAAAAACTTTACCGAATTCGCTCGACGAAGACCCAAGCAACGATGCATAAAAAAAGGAGGACGATTTGTCCTCCTTTTTTTATGCCATTAATCTTCAACGCGCGGTGGCAACAATTGGTAAATCACCGGTGTTACGATGCGCGAGAGTAACGTCGAAGAAATCAATCCGCCTATCAACACAATAGCCAAAGGTGAAATCAATGGATTGGTTGAAATGGCAATGGGAATCAATCCGCCAATGGCAGTTAAAGAAGTGAGGATAATGGGAAGAAAACGAATTTCTCCTGCTTCACGAATAGCAGCATCCAGCGGTCGTCCTTCTTTGCGCAACTGATTGGTGAAATCCACCAACAAAATGGAGTTTTTCACTTCAATCCCTGCTAGGGCAATCATACCGATTACGGCAACAAAAGACAAAGAATTTCCGGTCATCCACAAAGCAAGCACAGCACCCACAATACCAAGCGGAATCACCGATAGCACGATGAGTGTACTTTTGAATGTTTTGAATTCAAGAATCAGGATGGCAATAAAAAGGAAAACCGTGATGATGATAATGGTTCCAAATCCATCAAAAGATTCTTTTCGCGATTCGACTTCTCCACCCATCTCATATGAATAACCTTCACTCATTTTCATCTGATCCATTTCTTTTACAACCGCATTGATCACATCATCCACCAAAAAACCTTGTTCCACAAAAGAAGAAATGGAAACCGAACGGGCTTTGTTATGGTGATTGATCGTCACCGGTGAAGATTCAAATTTTAATCGCGCAATTTGAGCAATTGGAATAGCAGCGCCTTGATTGTTATTGATGTACAAGGATCTGAAAATTTCAAGCGTTGCACGTTCATCGTGATCGGATGTAATGACAATATCAAAATCTTTTCCATTCGGATCCGAAAAATTACCCAGCGTAAATCCGGCCACCGCCAATCTTACCATGCGATCGATGTAAATGGTGGGAACACCTAAACTGTTGGCTTTTTCGTAATCGATATCGACCTTAATATCCGTTTTCAAATTAGAAATCGGGTTATTGACATAAAGTGATCCGGGGATTTTTTCGAGCGTGGCTTCAACTTTGGCAGCAAGCACACGAAGCGAATCCAGGTTTGGACCTTTCAAGCGCACTTCAACGGGAGCTACAACAGGTGGACCTTGCTCAAAATTTTTGACTTCAATTTTTGCACCTTCATAAGCAGCAAGCTCTGTACGCAATGCATCAATCACTTCCAATTTTCGATCGGGAGTAGTGTTGGGTTCCAGTTGCACAAAAATTTGGGCAAAATCGCTACGCACATTTTCCTGCATCACATTGTAATAAATCTGTGGATTTCCTTTTCCAACATTGGTTGTAAAATATTGAACCTCGGGATGCGATGCCAATACTTTCTCTACATCACGCGCAACGGAATCGGTATGTTTTAAATTCGATTGCAAGGGCGTTATGATATTCACCATGAATTGCGGCTTTTCGGAGGCGGGAAATAAACTGAAACCAATGATGGGAAACATCATTACTGCCCCGGCAAAAATCACAGCGGAAATCATTAAGGTTTTCCAAGGGTGACGCAATGCGCGATCGAGGAAAGGTCCGTATATGGTGCTGATTCCTTTTTGCAATCCACGAAGGAAAAAATTTCCGTTGTGTTGTCCTTCGTGTTGCTTGAGCATACGGCTCGACAAAAATGGAATGATGGTGAGGGATACCAACATGGATGCAAGCACTGCCGTAATTACAGCCATGGGAAGCGAACGAATGAAATCACCTGCTGATTCCGGCATAAACACCAATGGAAGAAAAGCGACAATCAATGTAGCTGTACAACCAACCACCGCGAGTCCTATTTGTTTTGTCGCCATCAATGCAGCATCGCGTTTGGAATAACCTTCGCGCAACCAACGTTCAATGTTTTCAACCACCACAATACTATCATCCACCAACAAACCTAAGGC
>JBIKKU010000401.1:0-2938 GCA_044360245.1 Flavobacteriales bacterium
ACGGTGAAGCAGAAATCATTACCGTTCATTTGCGTGCAACACCAAAACTGAAAAAACTCGTGTTCGATTACGAGATGGCAGGCTTGGGCGTGAAGAACATGCTGTCGCAAGGAAACATGCTCACCAAATACACGGTGAATAAAATCTCCCAAAAAGAAGTGGGCGGTTCAACCTTGAAAGCACAACAAATTTGGTACGATGACATCACCATGCGTCTGAATATTTCCGGTCGCGGTGAATTGCTTGGTCGTTTCAAAGGAGAAGATAAAATACTTACGGTGACATCCTCGGGGTATTACCGTGTAAGCGGACATTCACTCGATTTGCACTTCGACGATGATATGGTGCTGATCGAAAAATTGAATTTTAAACGTCCGGTAACCATTGTGTATTACGACGGTGAGAAGGATGCTTATTTTGTGAAGCGTTTCATGCTGGAAGACGGTGATCGCAAGAACCATGTCATTTCCATTTCCGATGGATCGCGCATTGAATTGGTAACCACCCAATGGGTTCCGCGTATTAAGGTAGAATACGATGGTCGAAGTACCAGCAAAAAACCGGAGAATGTCAACCTTGCGAAGCTCACCGAAATCCGGAATGAAAAAGCAGTTGGAAATAAATTAACCGAATTCAAAATCAAACAAATCACACTGCTTGATCCGAAACCGGATGACATTCCGGAAAAGGAACGAGAAAATGAAGCACAACTCCTTGCCGACCGTACCGATGATTTTGAATTTGGTCCGAAAGGTGGAGGTGATGGTGAACAAATTGAATTGTTTTAATCCATGTCTATGAAGTTGTTGATTACCTTATTGTTTCTCGCCGGCGCATTCCAGTTGCGTGCACAAGACACATTGCGCAGTCAGGGTTACACAGTGGTATGGGACACACTGCGCATGAAAGAAAAGCCTGAATGGAAACGTCACTTTGATGAGGCCAAAGTGAGTTCGGGTACTTTTGTGTTGTTCGATCAACAACGTTCCAAATACTTTGTATACAACCGTCAGCGTATGGTGAACCGTTATTTACCGGCATCAACCTTCAAGATTCCGCATTCCCTTATTGCTTTGGAGACCGCTGTTGTAAAGAGTACAAGTGAAAAGATGAAGTGGGATGGATTCGACAAAGGCAATGCCAATTGGAATATGGATCAATCCATGAAATCGGCTTTTATGTATTCTACGATTTGGTATTATCAGGAATGCGCAAAAAAAATCGGTTTCAAAAGAATGCAGGAATACATTGATTTGATGAGTTACGGAAACAAAAATCTGCATGGTGGAATCGATAATTTTTGGTTGAAAGGAAAACTCAGAATCTCAGCCAAAGAGCAGGTGGATTTGCTGAAAAAACTTCAGACCGATAACCTTGCTTTTAAACCTGAGGTGATGAAAGCGGTGAAGGAAATCATGATTGAAGAAGAAAATAAAATCTACATTTTGCGGGCGAAAACAGGATGGGCCGAACAGGACGGAAAACACATTGGTTGGTATGTTGGATATGTGGAAAAACCTAAAAAGGGAAAAGATGCGCAAAGTGATTTTTGGTATTTTGCATTGAACATCGATATGGATCCCAATCACCCCGAAATGCGGAAACAAATTGCCCTAAGAATTCTTTCGGAAGTGAAAGCGATTTAATGGGTTTATACTAAAAGAATATCCGCTTCGTTATTCAATAATGAAGCGGATTTTTTTTCTCCTGTTTTTTCCGGTATCACTTCTTACAAGTGCTCAAGACGAAATCTTTAGTCTGGATTTTTACCGCGATTTGGGCGAGTACGAAGACACCATTCATGCACAGGGTGGAACTTTCAAAGCATCGTTGTATGTTTCGCCAAATGTATCCTTAGATTATAATTTCGGATGGACCAATCGGGAAGATGGTTTGCATCAAATTCATACGCCCTTTGGTTTAGTATACGGAGCTCCCATTTTTGCAAAGGGTGTGATTGACCTTGCTGTTTGCGCGATGCAAGACGATGATTCCTCGCAAACCATCGAAACCGATACCTCAGATTGCAGAGTGTGCGATATGGGTGCTGCGGGAGTTTTGGTTGGTGGATTAATCATGGCCATTCCGGATGGAATTACAGTACATGTGCGACCTGTAGAATGGCTTTCCATTTCTCCTTATGCCAATTTTATTGGTATGGATTTTACCAAAGAAGATGGCACCGGCGAAAAAGATTTGGTGTATTCTGCATCGCTTGGAACCTCGCTTACGTTTAACATTGGTAAAGCCAGGATTAGCGGAAAATACGAATGGCGCAAGCACAAAGACATTGGCGGAGCTTCGATGTACGGTGTTGGGATTGGTTTTCGTTTATAAAAAAAAAGCCATCGCATTGGATGGCTTTTTTTGAAAGTCTTTATGTATATCAATTGATTTTGAAGGATAATCCCAATTTGAATTGTGCTCCTTTGGTATTCATGGTATAATCCGTATTGGTTAAATCTTGCGCAGTGCCTTCGATGTTGTATTCGTCGAGGGTGAATTTGTGCTGGCTGTATCCCATGGTGAAATGTATTCCCATAAAATTGGCAAAATACCAGTTGATTCCGGTATTAAAACTCATGTGATTTCCTTTGAACACATATTGATTATCGATGGGAGTAGAAAATATTGTATAAATGCGGTTGATCTCTAATCCTGCTTTTCCGAAATCGGCTCCTAACCACCAGTTGAATTTGTCTTTGTTGGCAGGGTACAAACGAAGAGAAACGCCATACATTGCAATTGAATTTCCATTTGCCTCCGCATTGTCAGGATCTTCAATGTATTTTCCTCCCGAAAATGTGAGTCCGGCAGAAAGCCATTTGGTAATGGAGTAGGATACCGAAATATTGGCTAGCGTCGTTCCGGCGGCAGAGGTGTCTTGACTTACCACAGTGTTGTTATAGCGGTTTTCGGTCACCGTTCCATGCACACC
>JBIKKU010000081.1:0-10145 GCA_044360245.1 Flavobacteriales bacterium
CCAATACCCTAATACCCTTTTTCCCTTTTTAATTCACTCAGTGTTCTGCGTGTCTTAGTGGTGAAATCAGCGGGCCTTCGAGAGCCTCAGGCGCCGCCGTCGTGCACTTATTCCCTCTTCTCCTAATTCCCTACTACCCTTTTTTCCCTTTTTAATTTACTCAGTGTTCTGCGTGTCTTTGTGGTGAAAACACTCAATTATCAGAGAATGCCTCGAGGGTGTGCATTTCGACAATATGCACGGAGGTGAAATAGTGATGCAGAATGGTGGAATAATTGAATCCTAATTTGGCCATTTTCATTGCGCCTTCTTGACAGAGGCCAACACCATGACCAAAGCCGCGACCTTTTAAAATGACTTTTCCGGCAATCAATTCGGCACTGAAAAAAGATGATTTCAATTTTAAATCGGTGCGGATGTTTTTAAAGGGCAGTACTTTGTTGCAACTGCTCAAACAGTACATCCGATAGGGTTGTTTGAAGGAAACGCAATACGAAAAACAAGAGCTGTCTTCAACGGGGAATTGGTACTTTTTTAAATAATTGGTCCATTCTTCGGAGGGAAGTTCTCTGGTCCAAAATGCATTGGGTTGTGTGCTGCAATAATTGTCTTTTACACTGCGCAAATAGGGCAATGGCTTCGACCACACATCTTCGGAGTTGGCTGTTTGTCCGCCGCAATTGCTATGAAATGCTGCGGTAATCATCGCTGCACTATCATCCACAATCACGATTCCATGCGTCAAGATTGCTGCTTCATGAATGGCAGGATACGATTTTCCTTTGCCTTTGTAGGCCTGACAATGGACTTGATCGCAGAGATGAAATCCTTCGTAAGCGTGTTTATGGATGTTGGATAAAGCGTAGGTTCTGGAAATGATGGCTTGTACTTTATAAAATTCCATGGCATGTCCGTATCCGGCTTCTGCTTCCACTACTCCCGAAATGTAATCTTCGAGATCGATGTGGTTGAGCATGCGCAGTCCGCCAAATTCGCTATCGATACTGATTTTACCGCGCAACAATTTCTCTTTGTATGCAGGCTGTAAGGGCTTGAATTTGATGTCGGCAGTGCTGTCTTGCGGTACAAACAACAATTGTCTGAATTTCCCTTGCAATCCACCAATGGAGACTACGGTTACTCCGGAAGTATCGTAACTGATTTTTAAACTGATTCCCGGTTCAAGTTTACCCAAGGCGAGACTATCACCAAACACTTTGTAGGAGCCCGCTCCGGGTGTTACCATGACCGACTGCACGGGTTCTTTGCGAAACAATCCGATACGCAATTGTTGTGCATTCCCTTGGAGAGCAAGGAAAAGCAAAACAAAGCCTAAAAAAAGGATGTTCCTCTTCATCTTGCAAAACTACATCCCAAAAAAAGTGCCTTAACGCTGCTCTTTTAGAGTTTTCAACATGAGGATGGCAGTTTTTTCGGAGGCACCACTGTTTCCGAGGACTTCATTGAGCTGACGGTAATCTTCTTTTAATCGCGCTGCACGAGCCTCATCGTGTAAAAGGGCATGAAGTTCCCTCACCAGATTTTTGGTATTGAGGTCGTGTTGAATCAATTCCGTGACCACTTCCCTATCCATAATCAAGTTCACCAGCGATATGTATTTCACTTTGATGAGTCGTTTGGCAATATGATAGGAAATGGTTGATCCTTTGTAACACACCACTTCCGGAATTCCAAGCAATGCTGTTTCCAGCGTGGCTGTTCCACTGGTCACCAATGCAGCATCCGAAGCGCGCAAAACGTCGTATGTTTTTCCTGAAACAATTTTTACGGTATCGTCGCCAATGATGCTTTTGTAGAAGGAACTATCCATAGAAGGTGCACCTGCTACGACAAAATCGTATTCCGGAAAATGCGATCGCACCGAAAGCATGATGGGTAATTTGGTTTTGATTTCCTGCTTGCGGCTACCGGGCAATAAGGCAATGAGTGGTTTATGCGAAAATCCCCATTCTTTTTTCAATCCTTCTTTATCCACCGGTGGCAAGTCGCGAATGGCATCTAAGAGGGGATGTCCAACATATTCAACCGGATAATTCCATTTTTCTTCGTAAAATGATTTCTCAAAAGGAAGAATCACAAACATTTTCTCTACCACTTCACGAATGGTTTTCACCCTGTTTTCCTTCCAGGCCCAGACTTGCGGAGAGATGTAATAAAACACGCGAATTCCGTGAGCTTTGAGTTTTTTGGCGATGCGTAAATTGAATCCGGGATAATCAATCATGATGACGACATCCGGTTGGTATTTCAAAATATCTTCAACGCAAAACTTCATGTTGCGCGTGATGGTGCGCAGGTTGGAAATGACTTCCACAAAGCCCATAAAAGCAAGCTCTCGGTAATGTTTCACAATTTCTGCACCTTGGGCTTGCATCAAATCACCGCCCCAAGCACGGAATGTGGCATCGGGATCGTGTTTCTTCAATCCTTTGAGCAAATTGCTTCCGTGCAAATCGCCCGAGGCTTCTCCCGCAATCACGTAATACTTCATCAGAGAAATTTAAACGCCATAAAAATGGCAGAAAAAACAAGCGAAATGGCTACTAAACCTTTTGAAGCTTCTTCAAGTTTCCAAACGAAAAACACGAAATAAAACAAGAACAAGGTGGGCAACATGCAGAAGGTGAAAATCTTGTTGGAATCATCTCCTCCTTGCATAAAAAATTCCCAGTACATGGACCATTTACCCCGCGGAAAAATGATGTATTTACCGATGATGTATCCAAGCGGCGGCAAAAGCAAACCAGCGAGAAATCCGAATTTGGCTTTATCGAAACGTTCGAGCATTAGAATTGGTAATTGAGTTTGTGCATCACACTGTGTGCGGTCATGTCGTACTGCGTTGGTACAAGCGAAACATAGCCCGATTCCAAAGCATGAATATCCGTGTCTTTTCCACCATCGTAACTCTTGAATTCACCGGTGAGCCAGTAGTAAGGTTTCCCAAGTGGGTCTTTTCGCGAATCGAATTTATCCTCCCAAAATGCATGTGCTTGTCGACAAACTTTTACGCCTTTGATTTTACTCAATGGAAGTTTTGGGATGTTCACATTGAAACAAATTCCTTCTGGCATGCCTTTTTCAAGGACTTCTTTTACGATTTTTTTGACAATGCTTTGCGCAGGTTTGAAATCGGCAGTCATGGCATAATCGAGCAACGAAAATCCAATAGAGGGAATGCTTTCCAAAGCCCCTTCCACCGCGGCCGACATGGTTCCGGAATACAATACATTCGTGCTTACATTCGAACCGTGATTGATACCTGACACAATCAAATCAGGAGTGTCTTTCAGAATTTCATAGATCCCCAGTTTCACGCAATCCACAGGAGTTCCGGATGTGGCCCAGGCATTGAGTTTTCCGTATTCTTTGCTTTGGTACATGCGCAATGGTTCGTTCACCGTAATGGCATGACCCATTCCCGATTGCGGACTATCCGGTGCAACAATCAACAATTCTCCAAATCCCTTTACTGCTTCTACAAGCGCACGAATGCCGGGAGCTGTAATTCCGTCGTCGTTGGTGACCAAAATGACTGGTTTCTTTTTCATGGTCTAAAAATAAGAATAATAAACCCGCGTTGATGCTGCGTGTACAGATAATGCCTTCGGAGTCTGAAAGTAACAGGAATCCCTTGGTGTTGCCTTTTTTCGTATTTTCAACCTTCCAATAAACAGGAGTATGAGTCAAAAATTTTCGTCCGATGCAGAAGCTTTAGATGCTTTTGTTGTGAAATACAAACAACTGAATAAGGAAATCGGCAAAGTGATTGTTGGTCAGGAACAAGTGGTGAACGAGGTTTTGATTTCCATTTTCTCCAAAGGTCATTGTTTGCTGGTTGGTGTTCCGGGGCTTGCGAAAACCTTATTGGTGAACACGATTTCGGATGCGCTTGGACTGAGCTTTAACCGTATTCAGTTCACTCCGGATTTAATGCCGAGTGATATCATCGGATCTGAAATTCTGGATGAATCGCGCAATTTTAAATTTATTAAAGGTCCATTGTTTGCCAACATTATCCTTGCCGATGAGATCAACCGTACGCCACCAAAAACGCAATCGGCTTTGCTCGAAGCGATGCAGGAAAAAGCGGTGACAGCCTCCGGAAAACGTTACAAATTGGATGATCCTTTCTTTGTATTGGCAACCCAAAACCCCATTGAACAAGAAGGTACTTATCCCCTTCCTGAAGCGCAATTGGACCGTTTCATGTTCAACATCTGGGTGGATTATCCGAAGTTTGAAGAGGAACTTGCGATTGTAAAATCAACTACATCGAACCATAAACCATCTCTCGATAAAGTATTGCATGCAGAAGAAATTATTTTCTTCCAGGATTTGATTCGACGCATTCCTGTTGCCGATAATGTGATGGAATATGCGGTTAAACTCAGCACAAAAACGCGTCCGAATACTCCGGGTGCTACCGATATCGTGAACAAATACCTGAGTTGGGGAGCCGGTCCGCGTGCCTCACAATTCCTGGTCATTGGCGCGAAATGTCATGCTGCCGCTCGTGGAAAATATTCACCCGACATTGAAGATGTGCGTGCAGTGGCCATGCCTATTCTTCGTCACCGTATTGTGCGCAATTACATGGCTGAAGCGGAGGGTTATTCTATCGAAAAAATTGTGCAATCCTTATTGTAATCACGAAATACCATTTCAAAAATGCTTCGAGATTCGGAGCATTTTTTTTTGAATAATGTTGTTGTATGCTCTACGCTAAAAAAAATTCATCCTTTACACTTGCATAAAATCACACTTCAACCTTTTTGATTTTATGAATTAAAAAAAAACTTGAAGGTAACACGCTAAACAAAAACGCCCGGAATACCGGGCGTTTTATTTATGCTTTTTTCAGGAAACAGGTTTTTAAAACCAGACCTTTTACTTTATCGGTTCGTCCTTCAATTTCTTCGGGATCGCCGGTCAGACGGATGTTTTTAATCATTGTACCACGCTTCAATGTTTCGGAGGTACCGCGTACTTTTAAATCCTTGATAAGGGTAACAGAATCGCCATCCTTCAGGATGTTTCCGTTGCTGTCTTTTACTTCTTCCATGCTGCAAAAATAAACGATTGCCAGAATATGCCTAATAGCATCACTTTCCTTTACCGCCTTCTACCTGGAGAGAATCACTCAAGGCAGCACTTCCAAAGGAGCCGCCATCGGCCAAATCCAGCAATTCTTCGATGCTTAAAAAACGATTGCGTTTGATGTTGTCGGTGATAAGAATGGTTTGTTTGTTCGTGGTATTGCGAATGAAATACGATCGAAATCCTTTCCACCACCCGGTATGGTAAATTACCTGATATCCGGCAAAGGATGTTTTAATGCGCCATCCGAATCCGTAATTGTCTTTTCCATCTTCTTCACGTTCCGGATTTTGTCCGCTGAAGGCCATTTTCCATGTTTCGGGTTTCAAAATTTTCCCGGCATAAATCGCTTGGTCAAACAAAAACAAATCTTCCACGGTTGAAAACATGCCCTTATCTCCTACTACACCGTTTTGGTAGTGGTCTTCAATCAGGCGACCTTTCCAATCGTAACCTTGCAATCCGTTTTCGACTTTTTTTCCTCTGCAGGGATCGTAAATGCAGGTGTTTTTCATTCCAAGAGGTTGGAAAATTTCATCGTGCATGAACTGCGAAAATGGTTTTCCGGAGACTTTTTCTACGATGCTTCCCAAAAGAAAATAGCCCGTATTGGAATAATCGAATTGTTCATCGGGTTTGTAATACGTTTTTGGTTTTTCGCGCATCAAAATCGCCAATACCGAATCGTTGGGAATGGGTTGGTGTTTGTCGGGCCAAAACTCATCCGTGAAATAATTGTAATTGCCTAGGCCTCCGCGGTGACACAACAACATTTTCACTGTAATGCCTTGAAAAGGAAATCCGGGAAAAAATTTTCCAAGTGTATCTTCCAATTTGAGTTGTCCTCTGTCGTAAAGCAAAAGCACAGCAGTGGCCGTAAAGGGTTTACTCACCGAAGCCAATTGAAAACGGTGCTCCATGCGCAAAGGCTCAGAAGTGCTGTCGGGTGTGGAAAAACCGTAAGTGCCTTTGTGAATGAGGTGACCATTTTCTGCAAAAAGGACATTCCCATTGAATTCACCACGCTTTTGTTTGGCTGCAAAAAAAGTATCGATTTGCATTTTACGTTCAGCAAAAAGCGAATCGTAATAGGCCGTGCTATCGATGGTGTTTTTCTGAATCTCAGTATTGGTAATGCTTTCCTGATGGTTGCCACAGGACGCTATCACAAAAGTCAAAGGAAGGAGCCAAATGCAATATTTCATCCTCCAACTTGTTTTGCTTTGTAACCGGCTTTGCCAAGGATGTCGATAATCTTGACACGATGGTCTCCCTGAATTAAAATTTCTCCATCTTTCACGCTTCCTCCAACACCACATTTTGATTTGAGCATTTTACCCAAATCTTCCAAATCGGCTGTAGTTCCAATGAATCCGGCAATGAGGGTGACTGCCTTACCGGCGCGTTGTTTTTTATCGAGCATCACTTTCAACTGTTGCTGCTGCGGCGGAAGAGTTTCCTGCTCTTCGTTTTGTTCGAACTGATAATTGAAATCGGGATTGGTGGAATACACCACATTCACCCTTTCTTTTTTATTCTTGCTCATCCCTCAAATTTCGCAAGCAGGGACGCACTTTTTAAGTTAGGATCTTTTGTTTTTCCACAGCAAGATGCTGAAAATGAAAAACCCGGATTGCGATAACCCGGGTTCTTGCTCAGCTGCGTAGCAACTTATGAAAATAGTTTGCGGTTGTTTTTGAAAACAATCACATCGAAATATGGCTTGAATTCTGCATCGCTGATACCGAATGCTTCCATGAATTTGAGGATCATGGCTTGCTCTTGTGGTTCGGCAGTTCCATCGCTCAGTGAGGAATCGGTCATGTTGGTGAGGATGTACATTTTATGTTCTTTGCTCAACAGGTTGGCCGATTTTTCTTGTTCGAGGAAATCGGTGTATTTGGTGGAACGCACATACTTGATGGCATCTTCCAATTCAGCTTTGCTGTTGATTCCTGCAACCTGGAAAAGCAATCCCACTTCTTCCGGATCGAGTTCACCATCTGCTGCCATGACGTAAAGCAACGATACAGTTAAGGCTTTTTTAGGCGTAAGTGCCGGTTTTTCGGATTTGAAAGCATCGAAAAGTCCCATAATTTTTTGTTTTGATTTGGTTTGAAATGACAAGGCGAAAATGGCAAATTTTTCCTTTTCCGAGCCCGCTAAAGTATTTTCTCGTGGTCTGTTAACAATTATTTGCATTTCAATGGCACGAAAATCGCTGCGGGGCTGTTCAAAGTATATTTTTGTAGTGATGCGTTGGCTAGCCTTAATTCTTATTTTCCACGGACTTCAAACTTTCGGACAATCGAACGATTGTCAACAAGCCGAAATCCATTTTATCCTTGCCGAACAGCAACAGGCTGATGATCCGATGCGTTGTTTGAAGGAATTGAACAAAGCCTTGTATTTGTGTCCGAATTACTCCGCTGCCCGATTGATGCGTGGGGATTGGTACCTGAATCACCTTGCGCTCGATTCCGCTGAACTTGATTTCCGTCACTACCGTGCATTAAACCCCAATAGCGGAACAGCCTTCCGAAAGCTGGCGGGAGTAAAGTATTACCGTGGCGATTTAGATTCTTGTCATTATTTTCTGAACGAGGGATTGTTGCGCGATCCTAAAGATTCGATGTTGGTCCTGAACAAAGGTGAAGTGCTCTATTACCAGGAAAAATGGGATGAAGCAGAGCTTTGGTTCGGGCGTTACCGTGCTTTGGATCCAAAAAGCCTCGTTCCTCTCTTGCGTTTGTGCGACATCCGCATGGCCGAGGGAAAAACGGAGGAATGCTGGAAATTGGTTGAGTTGATGAAAAGCATGGATGCCGGAAATTACGATGTCTATATTTCGGAAGTAAACTTGCTGATTCTGGATCAACAATACGATTTGGCTTTGAAAAAATTGGAACAAGCAGAAGCCATCGATTCCATGCAAACCGCCACCTTTTTTGCACGTGCAAGGGTTTATCTGGCTACCGAAAAAAACGAACTGGCATTGAATGAATACAACAAAGTATTGATGCGCGATCCGGAAAATCCCGATGCTTATTTGGAACGCGGAAATCTGTTGTACGAAATGGAACAACCCAAATTAGCACTACTCGATTTTCGCGAGGCTTTAAGTATTGATTCGACTTTGGCTGATGCATGGGGACAATTAGGCGTGGCTTATATTGAATTGCAACAATACGAACTTGCCATTGAGGCGATGAATCAGGCTTTGAAATACGATATCGACAATGCCGATTATTGGTACAATCGCGGCAATGCGTATTTCAATTTGCAGGATTACAAAAATGCGATTACCAATTACAGCAAATCGATTGAGATCAACAGTACCATTGATGCAGTTTACAACCGTGCATTGAGTTATTACCTCGACAACCAATTCAACCTGGCAATTCCTGATTTTTCGGCCTATCTTCAAGTGGAATCGGCCGACGCTCAAGCTTGGTATTTGCGTTGTTTGTGCAATTACGAATTGGGCAGAAAAGAAAATGCCTGCAGCGATTGTGAAATGGCTGTTTTCCTTGGAAGCACAGAAGTCCCCGCCAGCATGATCAAATACTGCGGTATTAAAAAGAAGAAGAAAAAATAATTCCCCACACCATGTCAGATGCCACTTTCCAGCAGATAGCAAAAACATTTCAAGGTCTTGAACAAGTACTTGCCGATGAATTGCGCGAGTTGGGAGCCGAGAACATTCAGGTATTGAAGCGCGCAGTTTCTTACGATGGCGATAATGCTTTGCTGTATAAAGCGAATTTGCATTTGCGCACGGCCATTGCCGTTTTGGTTCCGGTGGAATCCTTTCTGGCAGAAGATCCTGAAGAACTCTACCGGAAAGCGATGCAGTTTCCCTGGGATTCTTTTTTTCGGGTGACCAATACCTTCTCGATTCAATCCTCCATCAATTCACCTTATTTCACGCATACCCAATTTGCATCGCTGAAATTGAAAGATGCCATTGTAGATTATTTCCGCAAGAAAACAGGCAAACGTCCGAACATCGATCGCGAGAATCCTGAATTCCGTATCAACCTTCACATCCACAACAAGGAAGTCACCCTTTCTTTCGACAGTTCCGGTGATGCTTTGTTTAAACGCGGTTACCGTCAGCGTCACTCCGAAGCTCCTTTAAACGAAGTTTTGGCCGCGGGAATGATCGCCATGAGTGGGTACAAAGCCGACCGCATTTTTGTTGACCCCATGTGCGGTAGTGGTACTTTGCCCATTGAAGCGGCCATGGTAGCCATGAACATGCCTGCAGGATATTTTCGTCGCGAATTCGGATTCATGCATTGGGGCGATTTTGATTCGGAATTGTGGCACAGCATTCGCGAAGCAGGAAAAGAAGGCATTCGCAAACAATTGCATTTTCCGGTTATCGGAACCGATATCATGCCCGAAAACATTGATAAATCCAAACGCAATGCCCATTTGCTCCGTTGCAATGCTTTAAAATTTGGTGTTCGCGATTTCTTCGACTTCGAGCGTCCGGGAGATGGTCCATTGCACATCATGATCAATCCACCCTACGGTGAGCGTCTGGAAAATGAAACCGACCTGGTTCGCTTGTACAAAGCAATTGGCGATGAACTGAAGAAAAAGTACACGAATGGTCAGGCCTGGATCATTTCTTCCAATCTCGATGCTTTAAAACACCTCGGATTAAAACCTTCGCGTAAAATCACGCTATACAACGGAGCCTTGGAATGTAAGTTTGAGTGTTTCAATCTTTATGAGGGCAGTAAAAAATTGCCCAAAAATGATTAAACTTGATCTCAATCACCGGAAGTTTTGAGCTCATTATTTAGGAAAATATTTACAAACGCCTCTACACGCGTGCTTATGCTGGTGTTCGGATTTGTTATTGGTATTACCGTATATTTTCTGGTAACCGGATATTACACTCAACTCAAATTGTATGAAGATGGTGAATTGCACAAGCTCAGTGGAATTGCCAATACACTTTGTATGCAAATCGACGGGGATGTGCATGAAGACCTCTACCGAAAATACTC
>JBIKKU010000403.1:0-2932 GCA_044360245.1 Flavobacteriales bacterium
ATTTGACCTTCTAAATTGGTATTGTATTTTTTATCGAATTCAATCGCTTTTTCTTTGTCTCTGCTGTTGGCAGGATACAATACATTATCCACAACTGATTTTCCTTTGAACGGAACTTCGATGACACGCAGCAGACCTTTGTAAGAATAACTGTTTCCATTGCTGGTGATTTCACCGATGGACATGATAAACACCATGTTTTCTTTGTATCGCAAAACATCCATGAGTGTACCTCCTTTGAAATCAGATTTCTCCGGAAGATAATAGGTCCAAATTTCCTTCATCATGTTATCGTACACATAGATGGCTTGCTTTTTGTTCTCTTCGAATCCCAGAAAATAGATACTGTCGCCTTCTACTTCATAAGAACTTTTATAAAGTGGAACAGATGCGGATTGCGCAAGTGCATTTCCGAATGAAAAAAGAAATGCGCCAAGAAAAAGAAATTGAAATACTTTTTGCATAATAGAGAGGTTTGTTCAATGCATCAAATAAAGTGATTTTCCCTCAATACCAAATTTTTCGGATGGACTAAAAATGTCTATTTTTAAACCCTACACTTTTGCCATGCCTTTCAATTCCATTTTTTCCTGGCTGATTAAAAAACGCATGCATCAGATTGACTTGTTTATCAAGTATCCGGTGGAAGTGCAGCAGGAGTGGTTTGCCAAACTGATCAAAACAGCGCAGGACACAGAATGGGGAAAAAAACACGGTTACTCTTCCATTCAACATATTGCTCAATTCCAGGAGCGCGTTCCCTTGCAACAATATGAAGATTTAAAACCCTATGTGGATCGTCTTTTCAAAGGCGAACAGAATTTGCTCTGGCCTACGGAAGTCAAATGGTTTGCAAAATCATCGGGGACCACATCCGACAAAAGCAAAATCATTCCCGTAACCCGCGAAGCATTAGAAGATTGTCATTACAAAGGCGGAAAAGATTTGTTGTCGATGTACGTGCACAACCATCCCAACCGCAAATTGTACAAGGGAAAAACTTTGATTGTTGGCGGAAGTGCCCAGGTAAATTACTTGAGTACCGATTCGTATTTCGGTGATTTATCGGCCATCATTTTAAAAAACCTTCCTTTTTGGGTAGAAATACGACGTACACCAAGCCGCGAAATTGCCTTGATGGACCAATGGGAGCCGAAGATTGAAAAAATGGCTGCGTCTACAAAAGACGAAGATGTGTACATCATTGCAGGCGTTCCATCCTGGACATTGGTCTTGTTAAAACGCATTCTTGAAATTACAGGTAAGGACAATATTGCCGATGTATGGCCGCGTTTGGAACTGTTCATGCACGGAGGAGTGAATTTTGGTCCTTATAAACAACAATTCAAATCCATCATCCGCAAATCGGAAATGAATTATGTGGAAACCTACAATGCTTCGGAAGGTTTCTTTGGAATTCAGGACACCACCGACAAAGAAGAATTGTTGCTGATGTTGGATTACGGCATTTTTTACGAGTTCATTCCGATGGAAGAATTCGGAAAGGAACATCCCAAAGTGGTTGATTTGAGTGGCGTGGAGCTTGGAAAAAATTATGCGATGGTGATCAGTACCAATGCCGGATTGTGGCGCTACGTAATTGGAGATACCGTTCGCTTTACTTCTATTACTCCTTACCGATTTGTGATTACCGGTCGCACCAAACAATTCATCAATGCTTTTGGAGAAGAATTAATTGTAGACAATGCCGAAAAAGCGATTACGATTGCCTCCGAACGCACCGGCGCACGTATTCGCGAGTTTACCGCTGCTCCTATTTACATGAGCGAAAACGAAACAGGCGGTCACGAATGGATTGTTGAATTTGATACTGCTCCGGATGATTTGGCGTTTTTTACGGAAGTACTCGACAATGCGCTTAAAGCCATCAATTCCGATTACGAAGCGAAACGTTCCAATAACCTGAATTTGCGTATGCCTGTTTTGCATCATGCACCCGATGGCACGTTTTATGCTTGGTTAAAACAAAAAGGCAAGCTCGGCGGTCAACATAAAATCCCGCGTCTTTCCAACAACCGCGAATTCATTGAACAGATTTTGGAAATCATGCACAAATGATGATCAGTCCGATTATATTTTCAGCGCTTCTGACTGCTCCTGCAGATACTTCGGTAACTTTTACCTGCAGCCTGATTTGGCGTGATTCTCTCCACACAGAAACCGTGCAAATGGATGAACAGGGAAACATGTACCTGTTGTTGGGTGATGTGATCAAAAAATACGACCAAAGCGGAAAACTGCTGGTGACGCAGAGTTTCAAGGGAATGGGAAAAATTGCCAGCCTCGATGTGAGCAATTCGCTTCGTCCTTTTCTTTTTTACCGCGATTTGAACCGCATGGTGATGCTCGACAACACCTTGAGCATTCAAGGTCAGGCAAGCCAATTGGAAAAACTCGGATTTCAATTTGTGACCCTTGCTTGTCAATCGCCGATGTCCAACACCATTTGGCTTTACGATCAACTGGAATTCCGTTTACTGCGCGTGGACCGCAATTTCCAGATCATCAACAATTCAGGCAACATTACGCAAATCACCGGAAAAGATCTTGATCCATTGGCCATTCAGGAATTCGGGAACATGGTGTACATGAACGATCCGAATCATGGCATTTTGGTTTTCGATATGTTTGGCACCTACATCAAAACCATTCCATTAAAAGGATTAGGTGAGTTTCAGGTGACCGAAAACGGACTCTTTTACACACAAGACGGCGAGCTGCAGAAATATGATTTTTTGAGCATGCAAAGCGTACGTTATCCCCTCCCCTGTAAGGTTATCTTCTTTCGCATTGGCAAGAACAGACTGTATATCAGCGATGAGAAACAGGTGAGTATTTTCAGTTGTTAGTAAGTTATTCCCCCTTTCTCCTGCTGTTCGGGCTTTGGTATTACAGGAATATTTTTAATTTC
>JBIKKU010000402.1:0-2932 GCA_044360245.1 Flavobacteriales bacterium
TACACACCGTGCATTTTCGGGATTGGGAGGGTTTTATAATTTTCTGATCGCTTCTTTTGAAGTGCTCGCATTCTTGGTTCTTGTCGCTTGCGTTGTTTTTCTCCTGCGCAGGAACGTGGCCAAAGTCAAGCGTTTCCATTACCGTGAAATGACATCCTTTCCTAAAAGCGATGCGAACCTGATTTTGATTTCCGAAGTTTTGATGATGAGTGCATTCCTGATCATGAATGCATGCGATTTGATTTTGCAGGGACGTGGTGTAGATCATTTTCATACAGCAGGTGCATTTCCGATCAGTACTTTTTTAGCTCCTATGCTCGATGGAATTGGCGACGGCGGATTGATTTTGATTGAACGTGCTTGCTGGTGGTTCCATATTTTCGGAGTGTTTGCGCTTTTGAATTATTTGCCTTATTCCAAACACTTCCACATTGTTTTAGCATTCCCCAATGTGTTCTTCTCCAACCTGCGCCCGAAAGGTCAATTCAACAACCTCGAAGCGGTTACCAAAGAAGTTAAACTCATGTTCGATCCCAATGCCGATCCTTACGCAGCGCCTGTTGATGGTGGTGGTGAAGTGAAGCGTTTTGGAGCGAAGGATGTTACTGATCTGACATGGAAACAATTGTTGGATGCATATACTTGTACCGAGTGCGGACGTTGTTCTTCTTCTTGTCCGGCAAATCAAACCGGTAAATTGTTATCACCCCGTAAAATCATGATGGACACACGCGACCGTATGGAAGAAATTGGTCGCAACCGTAAAAAGAACGGAAAAGATTTCACCGACAATAAATCCCTTCTTGGCGATTACATTACCGCAGAAGAAGTTTGGGCTTGTACCTCATGCAATGCCTGTGTGCAAGAATGTCCGGTGAACATCGACCCATTGAGCATCATCATCGATTTGCGTCGTTACCTGGTAATGGAAGAATCCAAAGCGCCAACTGAGCTAACCGGTATGTTCACCAACATCGAGAACAACGGAGCGCCTTGGCAGTTCTCACCTGCCGATCGACTCAATTGGGCGAACGAAGCATAAACAAACAAACACTTGCCATAAATGACCAATGTTGCATTGATTGAGATTGAGGAAAACGGACATAAAATCAGTCCTGTTTTACCAACGCATGTCAAAAATTATTTAATCGATATCGACGGGACGATCTGCGATGATATTCCCAACGAAGAACCTGAGCGAATGGCTGATGCTGCGGTTTATCCCGATGCATTAGTCACCCTGAACAAATGGTACGACGAAGGTCACATCATTACCTTTTTTACCTCACGCACCGAAGAACACAGAACCGTTACCGAAGCATGGTTGAACAAGCATGGATTTAAATACTATGGTTTATTGATGGGAAAACCACGCGGAGGAAATTACCACTGGATTGATAACCACATGGTGCGCGCAACCCGCTACGAAGGGAAGTTTACCGACCTCGTGCAGAAGGAAGTCACCATTCAGGTATTTGAAAAATAATCAGCTCCAAAAGGACGATAAAAAAGCATTATGGAAAACAATCTGAACGTACGTACCATGGCCGAATACCTTGCAAGTGGCGAGGTTCCGGAAGTTTTATTCTGGGTGGGCTGTGCGGGAAGTTTTGACGATCGCGCAAAAAAAATCACGAAAGCTTTGGTGAAAATCCTCAACAAGGCGCAAGTGAAATTTGCGGTATTGGGACAAGAAGAAACCTGCACCGGAGATCCGGCAAAACGCGCAGGAAATGAATTCCTTTTCCAAATGCAGGCCATGCAAAACATTCAGATTTTGAATGGTTACGAAGTGAAAAAAATTGTGACTGCTTGTCCGCATTGTTTCAATACGCTCAAAAACGAGTATCCTGAATTGGGCGGAAATTACGAAGTGATGCATCACACGCAATTCGTTCAATCCCTCATCAACGAAGGAAAATTGAAGATTGCTGGTGGTGGTGAATTTAAAGGAAAGCGCATCGTGTTTCACGATCCTTGTTACTTAGGTCGTGCCAACGATGAATATGAAGCGCCGCGTGAACTCATTCAGAAGTTGGACGTGGAATTGGTGGAAATGAAACGTTGTCGCACCAAAGGATTTTGCTGTGGTGCCGGTGGAGCGCAAATGTTTAAAGAAGCAGAACACGGAAACAAAGAAGTAAATGTGGAGCGCACCGAAGAAGCATTGGAAACAAAACCACAGGTGATTGCTACAGGTTGTCCGTTTTGCAATACCATGATGACCGACGGTGTCAAGAACTTCAACAAGGAAAATGAAATCCAGGTTCTGGATATCGCCGAAATGATTGCCAACGCAGCTGAACTCTGATATGGAATTTCACGAATTACCCGATCACGCGCGTGTTTGGATTTACCAAAGCAACCGTAAATTGACGGATGTCGAAGTATTTCAAATCAAACAGCAAGCTTCCGATTTTTTAGCCAACTGGAACACACATGGTACTCCGCTCAAGGCAGGTATTGAACTGTTGCATGCTTTGTTTTTGGTCATCATGGTAGATGAAGCTCATGCTGCTGCCAGTGGTTGTTCCATTGATAAAAGTGTTGCATTTGTAAAGCGAATGGAACAGATGTTTAACATCAATTTCATGGACCGCATGCAAGTTGCTTACGAACATGAAGGTCAAGTAGAAACCGTGCATTTACATCAAATGAAAACCTCTCTGCAATCCAAAGGTTTATCCGAAAACACCACGGTATTCAATAATTTGGTCAGCAGCAAATCCGATTTCGATTCCCAATGGAAAGCGCCACTAAAAGACAGTTGGCATTTCCGTTTCTGGAACTGATCCTAAAGTTTCCCTTCGGATTTTCAACCTCCATTGCTTTTTTAATTCACCTCAGAGCCACCAAGAACAATGAGGAAATTAAAAGTTATAATTAGGAATTCGCGCACGATCGCGGTGCCTGAGGCTCTCGAAGGCCCGCT
>JBIKKU010000404.1:0-2930 GCA_044360245.1 Flavobacteriales bacterium
CCTTATTTCAAACATTGTCCAAATACACGGGAGACCTGCAATTCATGCTGCAACCCCGAAACATTGCGTTCGAGGGACCGATGAAACTCATCAAACCTCATCGCTTTCTTCATCCTACAGACCAATTCAGGTGCGCATTATAGGCGGGAAATTCAAAGGCAGGAAATTTAATGCTCCTTTCCTGAAATCGACGCGACCGACCACGGATTTTGCGCGCGAAAGTTTATTCAATCTACTGCAAACCAGATTTGATGTAGATGGTATTGAAATACTCGATTTGTTTTGCGGAACAGGTGCCGTTGCATTTGAGTTTTTATCGCGTGGAGCGAAATCTGCTGTGTGTGTTGATATGGATTTTAAAGGTCTGCAGTTCATTCGTGAAACGTCGCGGGAATTGAAGGTTGAAGTCCGCGTTTACCGAGGTGATGCTCTTAAATACTTGAGCGCAACCAAAGAAAAATTTGATTTGATTTTTACGGATCCTCCTTACGAATTAGAAGATTTGCCAAAGATTCCCGAACTTGTTTTTCAGCATCACTTGTTGAAACCCGGTGGAATTCTCATCGTAGAGCATGGTAAAAAAACCGATTTAAGTGCTCACCGTAACTTTGAAGAACACCGCCATTATGGAAAGGTGAACTTTAGTTTTTTTAAAGCCTGATTATGTCACGCATCGCTGTATTTCCTGGGACTTTCGACCCTATTACCCGTGGACACGAAAACATTATTCGTAGAGCTTTGCCGCTGTTCGACCAAATCATTGTAGCCATTGGCATGAATTCTGCAAAGTCTACCATGTTCAGCCTTGAACAACGTCAGCAATGGATTGCCGATTTGTTTAAGGATGAATCTAAAATCAAAGTATTGACGTATGATGGGCTCACGGTAGATTTTTGCAAGCACCATAGTGCAGGTTTTATTTTGCGCGGACTTCGAACTCCGGGCGATTTCGAATACGAAAAAGCCATTTCGCAAATGAATCTTGCATTAGCACCCCAAATTGAAACCGTGTTTTTGATCACCGATCCACAGTATTCTGCTATCAGCAGCACCATTGTCAGAGAGGTTTTCAGACACCAAGGAGACATCAGTAAATTCATTCCCGAAGGGATACAATTAAGATGAAGTGGATTCGTGTAATAGTCATGTTGTGTCTTACTCTTGAAGGATTTGCAGGAGACGGTACAGTGCGCATCAACGGTAAAGCAAGTTCTTTTCCCGGAAAAAAAATCAGCGCAAATATTTATCAGGATTTTTTCTCTCGTTACACCACAAAATTGGTGGAAACAACGATTTCGGAAAGTGGTGCATTTTCTCTGAATTTCCCTTTGGCTTCTACCTCCGAAATTGTTCTCAAAGTGGATGGTGTAAACTCATTTCTTTATGCAGATCCGGGAAGTCAATACACCATTACCATCGCCGATTTGCAGGAAGGTCAGAATAAATCTTACCACAATAACCGTGTGGAATGTTTGTTCGATACCCTCCCCAAATTAGACATCAATAACCTTATTCTCGATTTCGACGAGCGCTTGGATGCCTTCATGGCATACAACTTAAGGAAATTGGGTAAAAAGGAATTCAAAATGGAGGTTGATACCTTCAAGCGGTACCTGAAAAAAGTCTATGATGGTGTTTACAATCCCTATTTCAAAGATTACGTCATATATTCCATCGCCAGTATTGAGCAAATTGGTGGTGTAAATGTGGATATGGTCAAGCTCAAAGCTTTGTTATACCGCGATTATCTTTCTTCGGGGAAAATTTTATACCACCACGAAAAATTCATGATCTTTTTTGATCAGTATTTTACGGATGTATTCAAACTCGCCGACGAACAAGAAGAAAAAGAACTTTACCGCGCCATCAACAGCAAACGCAGTGTGGCCTTGCTCGATGATTTATTGCGGAAAGACCGTCTTTTAAAAGATGAAAAAACAAGGCAATTGGTAATGATCAAATCCCTTGCGGAAGAATACCACAGCGGATTGTACGATCAGGATAACATCATTTACATGTTGGATTCCATTGAAAAAACCACTGTTTTTCCTGAACACGTAACCATTGCGCGCAACCTCAAGGACAAATTAACGCGATTAAACGCAGGATATCCTGCTCCCGATTTTGTTTTATTGGACAGCAAGTCCAAACCCTATTCGCTTAGCGATTTCAAAGGCAAGTACATTTACCTGCATTTCTGGGCGACATGGAATACTTCTGCCATTTCCGAAATGAAAATCATGACGGAACTTTATAAAAATTATGGTCAGGACATTGTATTCATTTCCGTGAATATGGACGATAAAGAATCGGATTGGACTGCATTTTTAAAAGCAAATCCGGAAATGAAATGGTACCATTTGTATTATGGCAATCAGCCTGAAATCATTGACTTGTACCGCATTTCTTCTTTATCCATTTTTTACCTCATCGGACCTGATGGTAGAATGGTTCAATCACCCGCATACCGTCCTACACCCAACGGAACAGGTAAAACCATTGAAGAAACCTTTTACGACATCCATCGCCGCTTGCATCCTTCCCGTAGAAGGGTTCCTGGTCAGAAATAATTGACTAAAAGATTAAATGAATTTTTCTGCTTCCTTCCAGGTATCAATAATGGAATTAAAGGTATTGGCAAGAATATCATCCACATTATTTTTCCTGCGCCACTCTACTTTGGTAATGCCCTCCTCTAGCTGTGGAATTAGGATTTGATTTCCGGAATAATCCATGATATACCAATAGGTAATTTTGATAACCCATTTTCCTTTATGCTCATAAACATGCCATGTATCGGGCAAGGCGCAACGCAATTGGTGTCCGGAAATACCACATTCCTCTTCCACTTCCCTTAATGCTGCCGTTTCACGATCTTCTCCTTTATTCAATTTTCCTTTGGGGATATCCCATTTCCCATTGCGAAAAAT
>JBIKKU010000074.1:0-10740 GCA_044360245.1 Flavobacteriales bacterium
GATCTTAAAGCAGATAAAGCATCCACTTTCATCATTCCAAAGAAGCCATTGAATCTTTTGAAAAGTTCACTTTCTGCTCAAGGTGGTGAAGTGAAAGTTGAGTTTAACCAAACCAATGCTTTGTTCACTTTCGATAGTCACCAATTGATTTGTCGTTTGATTGATGGAAAATATCCCAACTACGAAGCGGTTATTCCTAAGCAAAATCCAAACAAACTCACCATCGATCGTTTGACATTGTTGAGTTCTTTAAAACGCGTTTCTATCTTCTCGAATAAAACAACACATCAGGTTCGTTTAAAAATGACCGGAAGTGAATTAGCTATTTCTGCTGAAGATTTGGATTATGCCAATGAAGCAATGGAACGCTTGACCTGCGCTTATGAAGGGGAAGACATGGAGATCGGTTTCAACGCTAAATTCATGATTGAAATGCTCAATAACCTTCAGTGCACCGATGTAACTTTGGAAATGTCAGCACCAAATCGCGCCGGTATTCTTGTTCCTGCAGAACAGGAAAAACCCGAAGAAAGCATTTTGATGTTGGTTATGCCTATTATGCTGAACAACTAATTTTTTCATACCTATTAAAAAGTCCGCTACTCGCGGACTTTTTTGTTTTCTGAATATTCGTAATGAATGGTAATCTGAGGTGCATCGTTTTTTTCCTCCTCAAGATTCGGGTCAGGAATTTTTCCGGAAATAACATTTTCATGTCGCTCTCGCAATGCCGAAAAATCGTCCACAACCGGTTCGTCTTCCCATTCGTATTTTGTCCTTTGCCATCCTTCCTTTCTGAATCGATAGGCAAAAATAATTCCGGCGATGGATCCAAATAAATGGCTCTGCCAGGAAATCGTCACATCGTAAGGGAAAATTCCCCAAATCATTCCACCGTACAAAAACACAATCAAAAGCGTAAGTCCCATGAGATTGGTTTGCCTGCGAATCACTCCACTGGTAAACAAAAAAGCAGCAAGTCCATACAAAATTCCACTTGCACCAATGTGGTATGCAACATCCGAAACCGACAACCAAACCCAAAATCCTTCCAACAGCCAAATTCCTATAAGTACCTTCCAGGCCATACCGCGGTAGAAATAAAACAAAGCCCAGCCCATAAATAAAAAGGGAAGAGAATTGTTTAGGATGTGATGGATATCGCGCGGATCGTGCAGAAATGGCGAAAACAAAATTCCTTTCAATCCGGAGAAATGCTGTGGCAAAATACCAAAGGCGGTCCATTCCGGCTCCATCATTCCCCACACACCCCACATGATGGAAACAAAAACCAATGGCCAAAACAAGGCTGAAAGGATTTTAAATTGTTCCTGCTTTTCCATGAAAAGGGTGAAACAAGAATAGTACCTCGGAAGAAAACCTGCCATTACGGCGCAAAAAAAAAGGGATACCTGACGGTATCCCTTTTCTAAAGATGCTTCGTATTTATTTTACGGCATCAACCACTGCTTTGAACGCATCAGGATGGTTCGCTGCAAGGTCAGCAAGCGCTTTACGGTTGAGTCCGATACCTTTGGCATTGGCTTTACCGATAAACACAGAGTAGCTCATTCCGTAAGGACGAACACCGGCGTTGATACGCTGAATCCAAAGCGCACGATAGAGACGCTTCTTCTGTTTGCGGCCTGAATACGCATGTACTCCTGCTTTTTCAACAACGTTTTTTGCAACTGTGTAGACATTCTTCGCACGACCGAAATAACCTTTGGCCGAATCGAGAACTCTTTTGCGTCTTGCCTTTGACGCGACTTTGTTTTTACTTCTTGGCATAATTTTGATTTGTTTTTGGCAGTCAGTGTTCCCTTTTATTTTCTACGGCGGGACGCTTAGTTACTGAACTTCCGGGTTAAACATTGAACCGTTTTTTTTTGCAATCCAAAGATTACATTACGAGCATCGCTTTCACATTGTTCATGTCAGCATCGTGTACAAGTCCGCTGTGCGTAAGAGCACGTTTAGCCTTGGTCGATTTCTTCGTGAGAATGTGACGCTTGAACGCATGCTTTCTTTTGATCTTTCCAGTAGCAGTCACTTTGAAGCGCTTCTTTGCACTGGAATTGGTTTTCATTTTAGGCATTGTTCTATTGTGTTTTAATTGTTACTTATTTCTTTTTCTTGGGGATGACCATGATAAACATTTTCTTCCCTTCGAGGGACGGCATTTTTTCTACCACCCCGTATTCTTCAAGTGCCGCTGCGAACTTAAGCAGTAGAATTTCTCCACGCTCTTTGAACACAATGGAACGACCTTTAAAGAAAACATAAGCACGCACTTTAGATCCTTCATCGAGAAACTCAATGGCATGCTTCAGTTTAAAGTTGAAGTCATGATCATCGGTATTCGGACCGAATCGAATCTCCTTAACCGTCACCTTAGCTTGTTTGGCCTTGGCTTCTTTTTGCTTCTTCTTCTGTTCGTAGAGGAATTTCTTGTAATCGACAATTCTACAAACAGGTGGAACCGCATTCGGAGAGATTTCCACGAGATCCAGTTCCATTTCCGTTGCCAGTTTAATGGCTTCGGAAAGGGAAAACACTTTAGGTTCAATTCCTTCACCCACTACGCGTACTTCACGAGCAGTGATTCGGTTGTTGATCTTGTGTAGTTCCTCTTTTTGAGGTCGGTTTCGTCCACCCATTGGACGCGAACCGGAATAAGGCTGTGCTATGGTTGTTTAATTTAAAGTTACTTACCTAATCAATTCATCAAGTTTGGTGGCGATTTCGGCGTTGATCAATTCTGCAAATGCTGCAGGACTAAACGCGCCTTTGTCACCTTCACCGTGACGTCTTACAGAAACAAGCCCTTCAGCCTGTTCCTTCTCACCGACAATTAGCATGAAAGGAACCTTTTTCACTTCCGCATCGCGGATTTTCTTTCCAATCTTTTCATTGCGCTCGTCAACGAGGCTGCGAATATCGTAATTATTTAACAAATTTAAAACCTCATGAGCGTAATCGTTGAACTTCTCTGAAATTGGCAAAATAACCGCCTGCTCAGGGCTAAGCCACAAAGGGAAATTACCGGCACAGTGTTCGATCAATACCGCTACAAAGCGCTCCAATGAACCAAATGGAGCACGGTGAATCATAACCGGACGATGTTTTCCGTTGTCGGAACCTGTATACTCCAGCTCGAAACGCTCCGGTAAGTTATAGTCGACCTGGATGGTCCCCAACTGCCATTTACGCCCGATAGCATCACGAACCATAAAGTCGAGTTTGGGGCCATAAAATGCCGCTTCACCATATTCTACAACAGTCTTCAATCCTTTTTCGGTAGCAGCACGCACAATAGAGGCCTCTGCTTTGTCCCAATTTTCGGGAGAACCAATGTATTTGTCGGGTGTTTCGGGATCGCGCAAGGAAACCTGAGCCACATAATCGTGGAAATCCAATGCTTTGAAAACCATCAACACGAGGTCAATTACTTTTTTGAATTCCTCCTCAACCTGGTCGGGACGGCAAAAAATATGTGCATCATCCTGGGTAAAGCCGCGAACACGGGTCAAACCATGCAACTCTCCACTTTGCTCGTAACGATAAACCGTTCCGAATTCTGCTAAACGTAAAGGAAGATCTTTATAAGAACGCGGACTGGATTTGTATATCTCGCAATGGTGCGGACAGTTCATTGGTTTAAGGAAAAACTCTTCACCTTCTGCAGGAGTTTCAATGGGTTTGAAAGAATCTTTACCATATTTTTCGTAATGTCCTGAAGTGATATAAAGGTTTTTGTTTCCGATGTGCGGAGTAACAACCTGCAAATACCCTGCTCGCTTCTGTGCCTTACGCATGAATTGTTCCAGACGCTCGCGCAATGCAGTTCCTTTTGGTAACCACAAAGGCAAGCCCATTCCTACCTTTTCGGAAAAAGTGAAAAGCTCCAATTCTTTACCCAATTTGCGGTGGTCGCGTTTTTTTGCTTCCTCCAACATCACCAGGTATTCCTCGAGGTCTTTGGCTTTGGTGAATGTAATTCCGTAAATGCGGGTCAGCATTTTATTTTTCTCATCGCCTTTCCAATAGGCGCCAGCAATGCTGGTTAACTTCACCGCTTTGATAAATCCGGTATTGGGGATATGCGGACCACGACACAAATCGGTAAAGTTTCCTTGTTCGTAAAAGGTAATGGTACCATCTTCCAAACCTTCGAGCAAGTCGAGTTTATACTCGTCTCCTTTTTCGCGGAAATAAGCAATGGCATCGTTTTTCCTTACTTCTTTGCGGATATAGGCGTTTTTCTGACGCGCTAAATCGAGCATTTTATCTTCGATTTTTTTCAAATCGGCATCGGTAAATGGCGTTCCTGCGAAATCTACATCGTAGTAAAATCCGTTTTCAATTGGAGGTCCGATTCCGAATTTAATTCCGGGATATTCTGCTTCCAAGGCCTCGGCCATTAAATGTGCAGAAGAGTGCCACATGGTCGATTTTCCTCCCTGATCATCCCAGGTGAGCAGTTTTAAAGTGGCATCGGTCTGGATGGGACGTGTTGCATCCACGATCTGACCATTGACTTCGGCTGCCAGCACGTTTCTGGCAAGTCCTTCACTAATGCTTTGTGCAATTTGAAGGGCTGTGGTGCCAACAGCAACCTCACGAATGGAGCCGTCTGGCAGGGTAATTTTTAGCATATTGATTTTTTTAGCGTTGCGAAAATACGATTGTTTTTTGCTTGGGTGCTATCCGGAAAACAACAATGTGGAATGAAAACAAAAAACCCCGATCCGAGGACCGGGGTTTAAATATCCACAGACTCGAATCAGATGTTTTTGTATCCGTACGTAAGTACCATAAAGCCGGAAAGCGTCTCTTTGGTATCGTTGGTAGAAATGATATAATCAACATAAACACGTTTCAAAATCAAATCCGGATTTCCTTTGATTTCGCGGAATTTGGAATTCAACACGCTTGATTCAACGGTAAGGTTTTCCTGACCGGTAACGTTTTTGAATTCGTGAATTTTAACACGTGCCTGGTTTGTTGCAGGTTTGTCCCAAAACTCAATATCCACAGGTTTTGGAGCACCTTCGGCGTTGAATACCAAACGGTAGTCGTTACCGTTGAACATCAACACTTCGATTTCTTTCTTTTGTCCGTAACCCAAATAGTTAAAGTGGGTAACGTTTGAAGCATCGTAACGGAAAGGCTTCAGGTTTTCGCGGCTCTTTTCTTTGTAAGCACTTACTTTTGTGGCGTTTTCGCTTGCTTTCACACGCGGATCAGGCTGCTCAGACGATTTTTTGTTGAGCACTTGCGAAGATCCGTATCCTACCAAAGCCACCAGGCCTAGGGTAAAGAATGCAGGGAGAATTCTCTTTTTCATGGTCGTGCGAATTAAGCTTTAACAATCTTATTACGAAGTGCACTCAATTTCTCTGCCAAAGTTTTTACTTCAGCGTCAGTGAGCTTTGCATTATACGCTTCATCACCTTCAAGGTTCTTCACAGACTCAAGTCCTTTGTACGTTGCGTCGATGTCTTTAAGTTCAGCAATGAGCTTGTCTTTATCTTCATTTGGCTCATCCAAAGAAAGGGCCTTAATGAGGTTTTCACAGATGATCATTTGTTCTGAAAGCTTCATACCGAGTTCGGTTTGACCATTTTTAATGGCAGCCTGAGCTCCGATGTACATACCTTCAATCCAGGCACCGGCAAACATAACGTTACCAAGAGCATGCTCACCGTTTTCTTCGATGTAGTCGTCGGTACGCTCTTCGATGATCACCAGGATCTCAAGAACTGAATCTTTGTTACCTACGTTTTTCTCGAAACGACCAAGAATGTCTTCGCCTTCAAACACGGTTGAAAGTCCGATTTCCTTGCTCATTTCGCGCACCACATTGATGATGGCTTTTGACTCAGAAGTTTTTTCATTCAACACAGCATAAGCTAAGTCGGCTGAATACACTCCGAAATTGATTGATTTTTCCCACTGGGTGGTGTATTTCTTTACAGAACCAAGATCGTTGGTTGAACTACCGTCAAATTCAAGTCCTGAATCGTCGAAGATCATGGCAACGTGCAATGGACTTGGCAAAAGGTTTACGGAGCCTGAAGTGTCCACTTCAACAGTGGCTTCAACCTGGTTGGTGTCCACTTTTTGCTCATCATTTTTTTGCTCTCCGCCGCAAGAAGCCAAAAGAGAGGCTGCTGCAAATACGAAGAGAAACTTGTGGTTGAGTGCTTTATACATAGTATATTTTGGTTTCAGCGAGCTAATTTATAAAGAAAAATCGTTCGAGCCAGAAAAATGTCCGGAACGAAAAGAAAATCATTCCTCTTCTTTTTTGCCCCTACCGTTTCCGTCGGAACCAGAATTGGAATTCCCACCTGTTGAGCCCGAAGGACTTGTTCCATTTCCACTACCTGAAGTGCTGGAATTCCCATTCGTTGTATTGCTTGGGGTTTGTTTTTCCTGTTCTTGTTCTTGTTCCTTTTTCTTCTTGCGGCGGAACAATCCTTTGAGTTTGCGGATGATCTTTATGTCCCCAAACTTTTCAAATTCCTCCGAATAAGAAACACCTACCCCTTGAGTATAAGGCGATTGACCTTGTCGGGTGACATCAAACTCGTTGGATTCGTTGTACCCGCGCACCCGGAAGGTTCCGTCTTTATTGATTTTATACTCCACGTTCACATCACCGATCACCTGACTCGGATTCTGATTGGTGCTGGAACCCATGGAATATCCCAAGTTCGTACTTACCGTTAAACGATCGTTGAACAATTGGGTAGAAAATGCAAGAGCCACCTCATCCGATGAAATTTCATCACCCGGACGGTAATTCAATCCGATATCAAATTCGTCACTCAATTGCGACAACCAATTGCTCATTTGCGAAGAAATCATTTCCGATACGGTTGATTTGGTTCCGGTTGCACTATTGGCCAAAGCATCGGTTACACCATTTCCGGTGGGTAGAAATTTATTGATGGCAATAAGGGAGAAAAACTGACGGTCTTTTTCCTGTTGAACAGACCTGATCGAATTCAAAGAAGTTTTGACCACCTCATCCGCGCGGGGAATACTGATGTCGAAAGTGATTTCGGGCTGAAACAAATTTCCTCGCAGATACATCAAACATTCCACATCGGAGTTTTTCTTGTAACGCTCTGCAACATCGGCGGGCATGATGACCGAAGGAGAAGCTTGCAATTTGTAAATGGTGGTTAGGTCAATATCTGCCATCATCGGATCGCCATACCAGGAAACCGTTGATCCTTTTTTCACATAAAACTTTTTGTTGATGACCCCCAACAAAGTGAACAAGTATTCACCTTGGTCAATCACGTATTGGCCATACATATTAAAATCACCAAGCTGATCGACAATCATTTGTAAGTGTCCGGCACCGCGGCCTTTCATCATATCACCCGACAATTTATCAAACACCAATTGCACCTCAGCTTCGGGTGTGACATCAAAATCAAAATTCAAAGTAATACCTGACAAGTCAATTTTCTCCGCCATTTTTTTGATGGAATCGTGATCGATGAACACCACAAAATTCTGTAATGCCTGATCGCTGGTTCCATATAACGGCATGACAATGCGTGTACCTTTTTCGGTTTTGGCATTGACATTTACTTCCATGTTTTTTTCATTTCCTTTTACACTCACAAAACCGGTTGCAAATGCACGTCCGTAAAACATATCGGTTAGATCTTCGGTTGAATCTACCATGTTTTCGTAGGTGTTTAAAACAAGCAGCTTTTTAAAGTTTAATTTGAAATCGTAATTCCAATTCTCGAAATTTTTGTGCGAGAATTTACCTGTTGCATCTCCGGTATTTCCTTTTAGATCGGCAAGTGGGATTTCGGAAAACGAAAATTTGTCAGGCTCAATCAACACATCCCCGCCAAAATAATATTCCACATTGAGCATGCTGATGGTCATTGCTCCATTCTGGAAATTAAATTTCCCACGCAGAATAGGTTCATCCGGAGAGCCGGTTAACAGCAATCTTCCGGTGGCTAATCCTTTTAAATTCTGCACATCGGAAGGTAAAAATGCATTTAAGAATTTCAGGTTGGTATTGTTCAGCGCTAAATCGTAATCGATGTTGTTCTTCTCGCGATCGACATAATAATACCCTGAGAAAATGGCTGAATCAATTTCTTTGCGCCACAATTTCCCGAAGGTTTCAATACGCTTATTGTCGTTATCCCATTTGTTTTCCAACAAAAATTTTCCGAGGTATTCATCATTCACCCGGAAGGAATCGATGGTTGACCATGAATCAAATTTTACTTTTCGGTACACGTCGGTAACCGTTCCATTTCCATTCAATACACCGTAAAACTGTCTTCCCGGCGCACCAATAATGGGATTGAGGTTTTCCAATTTAAAATTCGAAATATCAAAATGGAGCGTGTCTTGAATATCATTACCGATTTCACCTTGCAAGACCACTGATTCTGTAATATCAACCTTAGCAATGGTATCACGGTAGGTATGAAACAACTCAAAACGCTGTATCAATATTTCATCACCTAAAAACGCCAAGAAAGAACGATCGCGAATAAACCATGGTTGTCCGTTTACTTTAATGATCGAAGGTTCAATGGTAAAATCGAAATCGGAACTGCTCGATACGCCACCCTTTCCTTTGATGGCACCGGCATTGAGACTATCGTTATCCGACCAGGTAATGGATGTACCCAATTCGTTATTCGATAACTCCCCAAGGAAATTAAAGTTTCGAAGTGTCATGGAATCGGCGAGTGCAATGGATTTCGCTCCGGTATTGATTTCCAAATAATCCGCATTGTTTTTAATCCCAAGTTTCAGATCAGAAAATTTAATACCGTAAAAATCTGCCTCCGGAATGGCTCGCGGTGTACGCAGCGTGAAAATGTTTTCGGCAGAATTAAAGCGTCCGTTGATGGCAATGTTTTTTGACAAATGAATGTCCGGGAAAAACAATTCCGACAAACCATCAAAGTTTTTAATGGCACCATTGATTCGGAAATCCTGATCGTTTTCGAGGGTGATTAATTTATTATCGTAAAATGCCGGAAGCACTTTAGAAAATACAGATGAAAATGCGGTTGGCAATTCCTCAAAGTTGTACTCTCCATAAACCGTCAAATCCATAATGGCGGATTTAACCGCAAGCATGCGGGTAGAGTCGGAAAGTTGTTTTGCTTCGAGATGCACGCTATCAAGTAAGTATTCTTTTTTCTCGAGGTAATTCAAATGCGTTACATACAAATCACCATTGAAATTATCCAGATTTGTTCCGGAAGCATTGGCTTGAAGGTTAAAACACAAATAATTTTTATCCGCTCTATTTGTCAATTTCAAATCATTGAGATGCGCACGTTTCACATCCAATGCAAAATCGTAAGATGGAATTTTCTTCGAAAAATCAATCTCACCGTTAAACTCCATGCCCAAATGCGGATCGTCGATGTTCATGCGACCGATAAATCCTTTGGTATCGATTTTCCCTTTGAGGATGGAAATATTGGTATAGGAATACCCCAACAAATCAAGCTTGCTTATTTTTCCATTCACTTCACCCGCAAGGTCCTGCACGGTTAGTCCGGTTGCGGTTAAATCGAGATCGAGTGAAATATTTCCGATTTCGGGGATCTCATAAAAATAACCTGCTCGGAAATTATCCGTCACCAAATCGCCTTGGTAATGGAAATAACCATCGGTGGTATCGATGTAAAAACGGATATCTGTTTTCACCATTCCAACATCGGTGTTCATCTTGGCATACGCCACAAAATCTTGCGGAGCACCGGTAAACATGCATGAACCTTGCAAAGTACCAAAGCGTTCGTATCGACCCGGGATATCGACGAATTGTGTACTATCGAAAGGCGGCAATTGAATGGCTTGAATTTCTTTGGCATTGGCCGCAAAATCGGCAATCTGTGCATCGATGAAAACGTACTCGTAATCTGTAATTCCCGTTAAATCGACATTTCCTTTCAGGAAGGTTGATTCACTGAGGAAGAGTTCCATTTTTTTCAAACGCAGTTCGTTCACGGTGCCTTTGACTTTCGCCTTGAGCCAAACTGTTCGGTTAACTCCCCGTAATTCCGGGGCGAAATAAGCAATGTCATCCAAATCAATCTGACACAAATCCAAGTTTGCTTTCATGTCCACCTTGTCCTCAAAATAATCGAAATCATCCATATCGTTGAAGGAGAACTGCAATGAAGGGGTTGTAATTCGGGTATTTCCGGCAATGATGCGCAGTGAATCGAAAATCCATGTTTTATCATGCACCCTCATGTTGGCTCGGAAAGTATCGAGCTCAAATCCACTGCAGTCGCGCGCATAGAGGTGATCGATGTGAAAAAAAGCAGTGTCTTTTTTTTGAGTGAATTCCGACAATTCTGCATTCACATCGCGCAAGCACAAATGGCGAAAATCGATTCCAAATTCTTGTGTTGGCTTGTTATAATTAGCGTAATCGAAATAAGCGTCGGTTAATCGTATTTTGCGCACAAGTATATCCCACGGTTCCGAAAGGGTGTCTTTCTTTTTGGGTTTGTCGGATGAAAAATATTCTTCGATAAAATCGTAATTCCAGACTTTATCGCCTTCGTACTTTTTTAACTCAATATGCGGTTCAACCAATTCCACTTCCGAAATGGTGATGAATTCTTTTCGGATGGAAAAATCTTCAATCTCGCAATGCAATTTTGGAACATACACAACCGTATCCGAACGCTGATCGCCAATGTACACGCC
>JBIKKU010000075.1:0-10702 GCA_044360245.1 Flavobacteriales bacterium
ATTTATTGAATCTAACAGCCACTTCTGTTTCGGGTTGTACCGACATTCAGGCACAAACCATCACGGTCAATCCTGTTCCTGATGTTATTGCCACTCCTGCTTCTCAAAGTATTTGTTCGGGTAATGCCACTTCGATTGCACTCACATCCAGTGTTGCAGGTACAACTTATGCATGGACCGTTTCGCAATCGGGTGCTACAGGTGCATCTGCGGGATCAGGAAGTTCTATTGCGCAAACACTCACTGCATCAGGATCAAGTCCCGGAACCGTTACCTTTACCGTAACACCTACTGCCAACGGATGTGCAGGAACTCCGGTAGATATTACCATCACGGTAAATCCCATTCCGAATACCACAGCAACTCCCTCTTCAGCTTCCATCTGTAGCGGAACAGCTCCTTCCATTGCATTAAGTTCAAACGTTTCGGGAGCTTCTTTTGCATGGACAGTCACTCAATCGGGTGTCACAGGTGCAAGTGCTTCGAGTGGATCGAGCATTGCTCAAACCCTTACCAATAGCGGTTCAACGAATGGTACTGCTACCTACACCATCACGCCAAGTGCAAATGGTTGTAATGGATCAACGCAAAATGTAACCATCACCGTTTTCCCTGCAGTTACAGGATCTTCGAGTCCTGCAGCGCAAACCATTTGTTCCGGAAACGCGACTTCAATCAATTTAAATTCGAATGTTGCCGGTGCTAGTTTTGATTGGACAGTAAGTCAAAGTGGTGTTAGCGGTGCAAGCAATGGAAGTGGAAGCAGCATAGCTCAAAACCTCAGTACTACAGGTGCAAGCGCAGGAACAGCAACCTACACCGTTACTCCAACCGCCAATGGATGTGCGGGAACTTCATTTACGGTAATTGTTACGGTGAATCCAATTCCAACTGTAAGTGCATCGAACAACAGTCCGATTTGTGTCGGACAAACCATTAACCTTAATGCAAGCACAGGTGCAGGAACATACGCATGGACAGGGCCTAATGGATTTACTTCCTCTACAGAAGATCCAAGCATAAGCTCAGCTACAACTGCCATGTCGGGTACTTATAGCGTAACGCTTACCCTTAATGGATGTACCAGTACTGCTGCTACTACAACGGTAACTGTAAATAATGCGGCAATTCCAACCATTACACCTGATGGTCCATTTTGTATCAACGATGGTGTGGTGACTTTAACTGCAGCACTTCCCGGAGGTACATGGTCAGGAACCGGAATTAGCAATGCCACAACCGGAGAATTTGATCCATCTACTCTGAGTCCCGGAAATTATACGATAACCTACACCATTGCAGGAGCCTGTGGTGCAAGCGACACGGAAACATTTACCGTTAATGCCAATCCAAACGCGACCATCAATAGTGTTAGCAATATTTGTGTCAACGATGTGCCTTTCAACATGAGTGCAGCAACTGCCGGAGGAACATGGTCGGGCACGGGAATTACCAATGCTGCTGCAGGAACTTTTGATCCTTCCTTAAGTGGTTCAGGAACATTCACCATTACGTATACCATTCCAAGTCCATGCGGTGCAAGCGACACCTACGATTTGTTTGTTGCTCCCAATACCGCACCCACCATTACAGCCGCAGGTCCGTATTGCGCAGATGCAGATGTGGATACCTTAATTGCTGATATTGCAGGAGGTGTTTGGAGTGGCAACGGAATTACCGATGTAAACAATGGTTATTTTGATCCATCACTTGCCGGTGCAGGAACGCATACCATCACCTACACGACATCAGGAACTTGTGGCGGAACGGCTAGCATCAACATAACCGTTATTCCAACTTCCGGTCCGGCACCAACAGGAACGCAATTCAATACTGCCAACAATGGTGCAGGATCTACCTTACCGGGTGGAGCAAATGATTTGAATTGGGATGTGTCCACTTCACTTGCAGGTCCATTTTCCGATGCCTTTGTCATGACGCCAATTCCGGGTGTTTATTTTAGCAGTCCATGGCCCGATGCGGCTTGGATTGCACACAATGTGGATGGATCGCATGCAGGAAACGTAGATTATTATTACCGTTTGAACATCGATTTACCCTGCTTTAATGAATGCGGATTTAGTTATGCAGATTCCGGAGTGTATTGTTTAACGATGGATTTCTTCACCGACAATTCCGTGAATGAAATATACGTCAATGGCATTCCGCAAAGTCCGAATCAGCCTTTGTTGCCTGTTGCCAATCAGTACTTCAATACCGGTTACAATGCTGCAGGTGGATTAACCATTCAGTTGTGCAACGATTGGCAACCCGGAAGCAATGAACTGATTGTAAAAGTTTCTTCGGGTGGACCTTTTGAAGGTTTCCTTGCGCAATACAGTACAAGTTCCTTGAATCAACCCAATGATCCTACCATCAGTGCTCCCGGAAACGATACGGTATTTTGTTCCAATGATGCCGCATCGACTTTAACTGCTGCATCAACAGGAGGTACCTGGAATGCGTCTTGCGGGGCTTGTATCAATGCTTCCGGAACTTTTGATCCGACCATTGCCGGACCCGGAACACATACAGTTACATATTCTACCAATAGTTTATGTCCTGCAACAGACACCATTACCATTGTGGTCAATGCCTTTGTGGATGCAAGTATTTCCGCTGCAGGTCCGTATTGTCAGAACAATCCTGCGGATACCTTGAGTTCTTTGAACCCGGGTGGAACGTGGTTGGGAACAGGAATTACCAACGCCAGTCTCGGAATTTTCAATCCAAGTACAGCTGGTGCAGGTACATTCCAAATCATTTATGGATTTGCAGGAAACTGTCCGGATGCCGATACAATTTCAGTTACCGTAAACCCAACACCAACAGCCAATGCTGGTGCTGATCAGGTTCTCCCTTGTGTTCCTCCTACCGTAAATTTGAATGGTAGCGGGTCGTCTGCAGGTACTTATGTTTGGACTACACCTGACGGAAACATCGTTTCGGGCGCTGCTACCAATACGGTTACCGTAGATGCTACCGGAACGTACACCCTTACTGTAACAGATGCAAATGGTTGTATCAATTCCGATGCTGCAACGGTTACTGCTACTACTCCTCCTGTTGCTTCGTTCACGGCCAATCCAACGACAGGGTATTTCCCATTAGTGGTGACAACGGTAAACACCTCAACAGGAAACAATTTGAGTTATTTATGGGAAAGCGACAATGGCGAAAGCTTTACGAGCAATGAACCAACGTTCACCTACACCAACGACAGCACCTATACCCTTACACTTTACGTAACGGATATCAATGGTTGTATCGACTCAAGTTCAGTAACCATCGTGGTTTGGGAGGAATTTGAAATTCTTGTTCCAAACGTGTTTTCACCTACAGGTGATGGTGTAAACGATGTTTTTGAAGTTGTCGTAAAAGGAGTACAAAACATCGATGTTCAGATTTACAACCGTTGGGGAAATTTCATTTACGGATATAACCAACTCGATGGATTCTGGGATGGTAAAAACGATGGAAAGGATTGTCCGGAAGGAACTTATTTCTACATCATTACCCTCACCAAAGACAATGGAGATACCGCGGGATATCAGGGTCACGTTACCCTGGTTCGTTAATCTTTTTCTTGCCAAAATAGAAAAGGGGACGGTTTGTCCCCTTTTTTTTGCACAAAAAAAATGCCGTCCAAAGACAGCACTTTTCAATTTAAATGTCGGGATGACTGGACTCGAACCAGCGACCACACGCCCCCCAGACGTGTACTCTACCAACTGAGCTACATCCCGATTGGGCTGCAAAAATAATATAGTTCCAGCATCTACCAAAAAAACCTCAGCATCGGGACACCCTATATTGAAAAAAAACATTGGTCGATTGCCTATTGCCCAATATCTTTAATTCATGAAAAGGCTTTTCGTATTTCTTGTTTTTACCCTCTCTACTACGCTTGGGATTTCCCAAACCCGTGAACAATTGGATAGTTTGGAATCGACCGCTGCGAGCATGAAGGAAGATTCGAATAAAGTAAAGTTGTTGTCGGACCTCTGTTTTTACACTCGTGGTGTATCATCCGACACTGCATTGCACTACGGAAAACAAGCCCTGCAATTGGCCAATCGTCTGAAATGGGAAAAAGGAATTGCTCAGGCCTACAACGATATTGCCATTGTATTCATTGACAAGAACGATTACGACACCGCAAAATTAGCCTTGTTTCAAGCGCTCGACATCCGCAAAAAACTAAAAGATGAACTCGGGGAAGCCGCGATTTACAACAAACTTGGCATCATCACGCAAGAGCAATTCAATCTAAAAGAAGCCCTAAAATGGAATTACAAGGCTCTGGCGATTTACGAAAAATTGAACCATACGTTTAACCTTACTTATGTGCTCAACAATTTGGGTGTGCTTCATTTCAATTTACGCGAATACGACAAAGCCATTGAAATGCACAACCGCGCGCTAGCACTTCGAAAACAAATCGGCGATGTTTACGGCATTGCTGCTTCGCACGGTAATTTGGCCAATGTTTATTACGAAAGCAAAGACACCAGTCGCGCCGAAGAAAACTGGAGATTTGCCATTGAGCATTTCCGCAAGCTGAACAAACCCGAAGAATTGGCTGTGCAACTCAACAACTACGGCGGAATGCTCTCCTACCGCAAAGAATACGCAAAGGCAAAAACCATGCTGCTTGAAGCCTATGAAATACGAAAGCAACTCAACGATAGAAAAGCGCTTTCCTCTGTTTTAATTTCATTAGGAGAAGCACAAATGATGAGTGGTGATTACCGTGGTGCGCTAAAATCTCTTCAGGAATCCATGCACATGTCGAAGGAAATCAATACGGGACATGAAAAATTATACGGTTACCTCAAACTCTCCAAACTCTTTACCTATACCGGAAATGCGGATAGTGCCTACCATTACATGACGCAATACGCTTTGTTAAAAGATTCGATTTTTAATGAAGAATTGAAATCGGAAGTGGCAGAAGTAAGAGCGAAATATGAATTGGAAAAAAAACAAAAACAATTGTTGAAAGAACAAGCCGACAAAGCCATTCTGGAGAAAAAAAACATTGAAAACGAATTAAAAGTCAGCAACAGAACCAAATGGATTTACAGCATTGCAGGCCTGGCCATTGGTCTTACTTTCCTCATTTTATATTTTTCCCAACGTAGGCTTAACCTCATTCGCGCTGAAAAAGATGCAGAGATCATACGTGAACGTGAGCGTGGACTGGATGCTGTGATTACCGCTACCGAGGAAGAACGAAAACGCATTGCAAAAGATTTGCATGATGGTATCGGACAACAACTGGGTGGATTAAAAATGGCTTTTCAGCAACTTGGCAACATGCCGGCTTTTCAGCAGGAAACAGAGAAAAATAAACTTGCTGACCTCACCAAAATTTTGGATGATTCTGCAACGGAAGTCCGCTCCATCTCGCACCAAATGATGCCGAAAGTGTTGCAGGAAATCGGATTGATTCCGGCTATTGAGGACATGCTGCGTAAAAGCCTTGGACATACTTCCATTCGTTTCCAGTTCGAGCATTTTGGCATTGAAGAACGATTGGCTGAACGCATGGAGATTAGTCTTTACCGCGTTTGTCAGGAATTGGTCAACAACATCATCAAACATTCCGGCGCTTCGGAAGTGGTGGTGCAATTGTTCAAGAACAAGGGGCACATCATAATGATGGTTGAAGACAACGGAAAAGGATTTGATATGAATGCGAAAAAAGACGGTATCGGATTAATGAACATCAGCAGCCGTATTTCGAATTTGCATGGCGATGTAAATTATGAGCCTAGTCCGGGAAGCGGAACGGTTGCAACGATTCGCATCCCGCTTTGATGCAAGGTATTCTTGCCCTATCTTTGCGCCATGGAAACCACGATGGAGAAGATTGAGCACCGCATTCGCAAGAATGTATGGCAAGCCATTAACGATTTTGAACTGATTGTTCCGGGCGATAAAATCATGGTCTGCCTCTCTGGAGGAAAGGATTCCTACACCATGTTGGATATGTTGCTGCACATTAAATTGGCCATGCGCGATCAGTTTGAAATTATTGCAGTAAATCTTGACCAAAAACAACCCGGCTTTCCTGAGCAAATTCTTCCTGAATACCTTTCCAAACTCAATGTTCCATACCGCATTTTGGAACGTGATACATACTCTGTAGTAACGGAAAAAATTCCTGTCGGTAAAACGATGTGTAGTCTTTGTTCTCGTCTTCGCAGGGGAATTTTATACGATGCGGCTGAAGAAATGGGTTGCACCAAAGTGGCCTTGGGACATCACCAAAACGATGTGCTGGAAACCTTTTTCCTTAATTTGTTTTTTGCGGGAAAATTGGAAGCGATGCCTGCCAAATACCGCACCGATGATGGTCGACACGTGGTGATTCGCCCCTTGGCTTATTGTCACGAAAAAGATATCGCCGCTTATGCCGACCACAAACAATTTCCGATTATTCCTTGCAACTTATGCGGTTCGCAAGAAAACATGCAACGAAAAGTGATCAAAAACATGATGCGTGAATGGGAGGAGAAACATCCGGACCGTCAGCAAATCATGGCTACTGCACTAAGCAATATTCATCCTTCGCATTTGTGCGATACGGATTTGTATGATTTCAAAGCATTGAAATCAATGATCGCTTCAGAGTTGTCCGAGTAAAAATTTCCGCAACAACATCAATGCACTCAGCGAGGAACGCAAGATGTTGCGGTCGCGATCTTTTTCGAAATAAAATTTTCGTGCATAAACGCGCTCTTTGTTTCCAACGGCAATCCAAACCATACCAACCGGTTTTTCTTCGGTACCGCCATTTGGTCCTGCAACGCCCGAAACAGAAATGGCATAATCGCATCCCATTTTTTCTATCACACCTTTGACCATCTGAACCACTACAGGTTCACTCACGGCGCCATGGTGAATCAGATCGTCTTCACTCACTCCCAATTGTGCCATTTTCACGGCATTGGCGTAGGAAATCACTGAACCCAGGAAATAATCGGAACTACCGCTTACGGAAGTAATTCGGTGTGCGATAAATCCGCCCGTACAACTTTCTGCCGTTGCTAATGTGGCTTTGCGTTCGAGCAGGAGTTTACCGACGATTTCTTCGAGTTTATCTTTCTCAAAACCGTAATGAACATCCTCAATTTGCGGCAATAATTTTTTTTCAAAATACTGCACGCGTTCGCGAAGTTTTGTTTCGTTCTCACCCTTTGCAGTGATGCGCAACTTAACAATTCCAGGAGATGGCAAATAGGCCAGACTCAAGTCTTCTTTTCGCAATTCGTTTTCCCAATCAGAAATGCGCTCGGCAAGGAAGGATTCTCCAATGCCTTGCGTTAAAATGGTACGGTGAACAATAAAGGGAAGGGCGAAGGTATTCTTCAACTTTGGAATGACCTGCTCTTCCATGAGGTGCTTCATCTCGTAAGGAACACCGGGAAGGGAGACCACAACTTTGCCATTTTTTTCGAACCACATGCCGGATGCTGTTCCCAATAAATTATCCAGAACAGTGCAAGACTCCGGTAAATCTGCTTGTTGGCGGTTGACTTCGAGCATGGTGCGGCCGCGCTGGGTGAAGAAGGCTTCAATTCGCGCAAGAACTTGTTGGTTCCTCACCAAACGTGTTCCGAAATATTCACACAAAGTATGCTTGGTGATATCGTCTTTGGTTGGTCCCAATCCGCCGGTAATCAATACAATCTCCGAACGATGTTCAGCTTCTTTGATGGCATTCAGGATATCGTCTTTTTTGTCGGATATGGTAAGCACACGAATGACATCAATACCGATACTGTTCAATTGCTCTCCCATCCAACCTGCATTGGTGTTGATGGTCTGACCAATCAGTAATTCGTCGCCTATGGAAATGATTTCTGCTCGCATGTGGTAAATATAGCTGACTTATAACAAGAGAGAAAGTCCTTTGTTGTTTCTTCATTAAGATTTATTGGTGTTTTCAAAGCGAAATGGCTGGTTAAATTATTTTTCCACCGTTCTTATTTCCCACCTGTTCTTCCTCTCGAATTGGCCTATTTTTTGTTATGTTTACGTGCAATACTACCCCTATGAAAAAAAACATTCTCTTCTCATTGCTCGGTGCAACGCTATTGATTGGTTGTACTGAGGTAGGCAAAGTGCTCGACACTGCCAATTCTGTTGTTGGAACTACCGGAACACAGGAAAAAAAATTGACCAACGACCAGGTTATTCAAGGACTCAAAGAAGCGCTTTCGGTTGGAACCAATAATTCCTCTGCATCAGCATCCAAGCTCGATGGCTTTAATAAAAATCCATTGATTCATATTCCATTCCCTCCTGACGCTATTAAGGTGAAAGAAAAAGTTGAAGCACTGGGAATGAAAGGTCAGGTAGATAAGTTTGTAGAAACCATGAACCGTGGCGCTGAAGAATCAGCTAAAGAAGCTGCACCGATTTTCTTGAATGCGATCACCACGATGTCAATTGCCGATGGATTCAATATCCTCAATGGTACAGACAGCGCTGCAACTACTTACTTGCGCGATAAAACTTCGGATGCCTTGTATTCTGCATTCAAACCAAAAGTTCAGAATGCACTTAAAACCGTAAAACTTACCGAATACTGGAATCCGATCATTACCAAATACAATACGGTAACAGCCATGGCAGGTGGAGAAAAAGTGAATCCCGATTTGGATGATTATGTAACCAAAGGAGCGATGAAAGGTTTGTTCCGATTGATTTCCGACGAGGAGAAAAAAATCCGCAAAGACCCCATGGCACGCGTGAGTGATATTCTGAAAACCGTATTTGGTAGTCTCGACAACAAATAATGAAACCGGGAAAACTAGTTTCGTCTGCACCCATTGCAGCGTCAGAATTGATTGTCACTCCCGAAGGAGCGATATACCATTTGAATTTACGTCCCGACCAACTCGCCGATAACATCATTGTTGTCGGCGACCAGGGGCGTGTGGCACAAATCTCCAAACATTTCGATGTCATCGAACATCAGGTGCAAAACCGCGAGTTTGTAACACATACCGGAACATACAAGGGAAAACGCATCAGTGCCATCAGTACCGGAATCGGAACGGACAACATCGATATTGTGTTGAATGAATTGGATGCTTTGGTCAACATCGATTTGAATACCAAAACTATTCGTGACCGTCACCACAAACTCAATATTGTGCGTTTGGGAACCAGCGGATCTTTACAGGAAGATATTCCGGTAGACAGTGCCGTTATTTCTTCGCATGCCATAGGATTTGATGGTGTGTTGGGGTTCTACGAAACTTTTCCGGAACCCGAAGAACTTGCCTTGGAACAAGATTTCATCCAACAATGTGCCTGGCCATCCCGATTTAATCCGCCTTATGCCGTGAAAGCTTCCACTACCCTGTTCAACCGCATGAGCGATGGAATGATTTCGGGGATTACGGCTACTTCTAACGGGTTTTATGGTCCACAGGGACGCGTACTCCGTTTGGCGACATATTACCCCGACCTTAACGAAAAACTGCGCCAATTCCGACATAAAGACCTTCGCATTTGCAATTACGAAATGGAAACCTCTGCGCTTTATGGTTTGGGGAGTTTACTCGGACATGAAACCGTTACCATTTGTGCCATCATTGCCAATCGTTATAAACGCGAATATTCCAAGGATTACCACAGCGTGATCGATCGCTTGATTGTTACGATTCTCAACCGTTTTTAAACGGGCTTCACATTTACTTGTTCATAATCCACAAGGACCTTTTCATAAATGGCCCTTGTGTGCGCGTAACTTTGCCTTGTACTTCTTTGTATAAGTGTACAGTTACACCTCATGCTGAACCTGAATGAAATCAACGCACTGATCACCCTGATCGATGATCCGGATGAACAGATTTATCAGCAGATCCGAAGCAAACTTTTGTCTTACGGTGAAGAGGTAATCCCTGCGCTCGAAAATTATTGGGAGCACAATCAGTATGGCTTGGTTTTTCAAAACCGGATCGAAAACATCATTCATCAAATTCAGTTCGATGCGGTGCGTTTGCAATTGGAACATTGGACTAAAACCGGTGCCAAGGAATTGTTGCGTGGTGTTTTGGCCGTAAACCGATATCAGTATCCTGATTTAGATGAGGGAAAAATCAAAAAGAAATTACACCAACTGAAACAAGACATTTGGTTGGAATTGAATGATAATTTAACCGCCTTTGAAAAAGTTCGTGTGATCAATCATATTTTATTTGATGTACACGGATTAAGCGGAAATAAAAAGAATTTTCACGCACCTCAGAATTCTTACCTGAACAATGTGTTGGAGAGTTCGAAAGGGAATCCACTTTCACTTTCCATTGTCTACATTCTGGTTTGCGAAATGCTTGAAGTTCCTGTAAAAGGAGTAAATCTTCCGAATCATTTTGTGCTTTGTTACCTCGATGAATGGGGCATCATGCGTAAAATGCATCAGCAAGACGATGATGTATTGTTCTACATCAATCCCTTCAGCCGCGGAACGATTTTCAACCGAAAAGAAATTGAACAATTTTTGGCGGAATTAAAATTAGAACCTCGCGCTTCTTTTTTTGAGCCATGCGACAATATTGCCATTGTCAAACGCATTATCACCAACCTCATCTATGCTTACGAGAAATCAGGTTACCCTGATAAAGTAGAAGAATTGAAATTGCTTTTTAAATGTCTCGAAGCTGATGAGGATCCGCAAGGA
>JBIKKU010000405.1:0-2896 GCA_044360245.1 Flavobacteriales bacterium
CTTACCAAAAAATTATTGAATGAAGGAATGTCCAACTCCCTCGAAGAACAACTCGTGCGCGAAGGACAAATTCAAGTAGAAGCCGCCCACACCCACGATCACCAGGAAGGTGTAAAAGCATTCCTCGAAAAAAGAGCTCCGGTATTTACAGGAAAATAATTTGTAATTCATGCAAAAAATGAAAATAGGTGTAGTTGGCTCCGGCGCTATGGGCAGCGGAATTGCTCAAGTTGCGGCCATGCACGGACATCAGGTAGTGATTTTCGATGCCAATGCAACAGCCATTGAAAAATCAAAAACCGGACTTGAAAAAGTGCTGAACGGACTTCAGGAAAAAGGGAAAATTCCTGCAGCCAAAGAGATCCTCGACCGATTCACCTTTGCTTCCGATATCGCTTCATTTCAGGGATGCGGATTGATCATCGAAGCCATTATCGAAAATCTGCAAGTCAAGCAACAAGTTTTCGCCGACCTTGAAAATGTTGTCGATTCCGATTGCATTTTGGCAACCAATACCTCTTCTTTAAGTGTAACCTTGATTGCTTCTGCTTGTCAGAAACCTGAGCGTGTGGTTGGAATTCATTTTTTCAATCCCGCGCCGCTCATGCCTTTGGTGGAGATTATTCCTGCTGTGCAAAGCGATGAATCAATTGTCGAAAACAGCCGAAACATCATCAACAGCTGGGGAAAAACAACGGTACTAGCCAAAGACACTCCGGGCTTTATTGTGAACCGTGTTGCCCGTCCATTCTACGGTGAAGCCATTCGCATTTATGAGGAGGGAATTGCTGATTTTGCAACAATTGACTGGGCCATGAAAGAATTCGGAGGTTTCCGAATGGGACCTTTTGAATTGATGGATTTTATCGGGAACGATATCAATTACACTGTGACAGAAACCGTTTTCCGCGATTTTTTCTACGATCCACGATACAAGCCTTCTTTCACACAAAAGCGACAAGTTGAATCCAAACGCCTGGGAAGAAAAACCGGTCGTGGCTATTACAATTACGCCGAAGGTGCCCAAATGCCTGAACCTGATCGTGATGAAGAAAAAGGGAAATACATTTTTCAACGTGTGCTGGTCATGCTGATCAACGAAGCGGTGGATGCGCTTTACCTGCATATTGCTTCGAGAGAAGACCTGGACAGTGCCATGACCAAAGGCGTAAATTATCCGAAAGGATTGTTGCATTGGTGCGATGAAATTGGTGCAGCAAAAATTTACGATCACCTTAAAAACCTGCAAGACATTTACGGTGAAGACCGTTACCGCCCAAGCGCTTTACTGCGTCAGATGGCTAAATCAGGTAAACACTTTTACGCTTAAGCATATGGAACTGGTGCAGATTGAAATCGTAAAACAAAGAGAAAGTAAAACAGCTCATATTGTTTTGCGCAGTGATGATATATTGCATGTGCATTTTAAAAAAGACGCCGTTTTGGATGTCGAAGCACAAATTGAAAACCGCGATATTTTTATTGAAATGTGTGGTTCTCAAAAATACCCATACCTCTACTCTGCCGGTGAAGGAATTTCCATAACCATGGAAGCACGTAACATGTCGCGTGAACTGGAAGCCTCCACTCCTGCATCTGCAATTGCCATCGAAGTGAACAATCTTGCCTACAAACTCATTGCAGATTTTTATTACCGTTTCAACAAACCTTCCCTTCCCTATCGCGTGTTTCGCAACAGGGAGGCTGCTTTGATGTGGCTCGAAAATTTCAAAAACTGAAATCTTCCTGTTGATAACCTGTTTCTGAAGCATCCCAACCCGGGGTTCTCATTTCCTATTTTTGTCGAATGGAATTTTCCTCCAAATACATTCAGGAAGCAGTTGAGCAATTTTCCTCTTTACCGGGAATCGGAAAAAGATCTGCACTGCGTTTGGTGTTAAGTATGCTAAAACGCAAGCCGGAAGACGTTTCTCGTTTTGCCGCTGCTTTTGAGGAACTCCGCAACATCAAACATTGTAAAATCTGCCACAATATTTCGGATGAAGAAATTTGTGCGATATGTTCAGATGGCCGAAGAGACCGCAATTTGTTGTGTGTGGTAGAAGATATCCGAGATGTGATGGCGATTGAAAATACACATCAGTACAAAGGACTTTATCATGTTTTAGGTGGAATCATTTCGCCTATGGATGGCATCGGACCAAGCGATCTTACCATCGATTCGCTGGTTGAAAAAGTGAGCAAAGGCGAGGTAAAAGAAGTAGTATTGGCCCTCTCCGCAACCATGGAAGGCGATACCACCAATTTTTATATTTTCAGAAAACTCAAGGAATTTCCGGTCACACTTACCACCATTGCACGAGGTATTTCCATCGGCGATGAATTGGAATATGCAGATGAAGTCACTTTGGGTCGGTCCATTCAGCACCGTCTGCCCTACGAAACAAATTTTGGGGTCAACAAATAAAAGCGCTCTTTTTCCGTTGATTACGCATTGTTCCTTTGACTACCTTCGCAGGTAATGAAACTTTCGGTTGTTATTGTAAACTACAATGTCGAGTATTTTCTCGAGCAATGCCTGAATTCGGTGTATCGCGCCATGCGTGGAATCGATGCAGAGGTGTTTGTGGTCGACAATAACTCCATCGATGGTTCATGTGCCATGGTGAAACGAAAATTCCCACAGGCTATTCTGATTGAAAACAAATTCAACGCGGGGTTTTCGAAAGCCAACAACCAGGCTATGGAATTGGCCAAAGGCGAATACATCTTATTGCTCAATCCCGACACGGTTGTAGAAGAAGACACTTTTTCCAAAATCATTGCCTTTATGGATGCCCATCCGGATGCGGGTGGACTTGGCGTGAAAATGATTGACGGTAAAGGAAAATTCCTTCCCGAGTCCAAACGCGGACTCCCCACTCCTGCTGTAGCT
>JBIKKU010000407.1:0-2863 GCA_044360245.1 Flavobacteriales bacterium
TGCATCTGCATTTGTTGTAGAAAGCGTAATCGCAAATCCACTGCTATCTGCACATGTTCCTGATGTTTCATAGGAAATAACATAATTACCCGCAGCAGAACTGCTCAAATCAATTTCACCGCTTGTGGGATTTACAACGCATCCATTGCAAGAAAAATTTCCTCCGGAAGTTCCGGTAATGGTAGGAACAGGATTGCTTACGCTTAAACAATAAAGCGATTGTGCGTAGGCGAAGGAGGCATCATCAGCAACGTTAACTGTAAAATTCCATTGCAAAGTATCGTCACAACCTACGGTGTCTGTTGCTATCACAAAAGGATTATAGGTTCCGGAAGTATAATATTCATCACCCGGATTCATGGAGGTGGAGGTGTTTCCGTTGTCAAAATCCCAAACATAACTCACTGTGCCTACACCGCCTGTTGAGCAATTCGAAACACTCAATGTATCTGTTCCGCATCCATCCATTTGGAATGGTGCAAAACAAAGCGACGGACCATTATGCATGGTTACCGAAAACGATTCGGCATACACCTGAGGGGTTCCGTCAATCGCTACACATGTCACAATATAAGTTCCTGCAGAAATAAATTGATGTGTAATGTTTTGAGCCGTATCAGGAGTTGAACCATCGCCAAAGTCCCAAATGTAGGTAACCGCTCCACTTGAATTAACAGCGCTCTGTGAAAGTTCGAGGCCATTGTCCATACATGTATTGTTGATGGTATGGGTACTGCTTAATAATGATCCGCAAGAATTCATCACGTGCGATCCGAGATACCATGTGGCATCTTGAGGAAATACATCCCATTGGGTTTCTCCGTTACTAAGCCAAATCGTGGTTCCTTGTTGCACAGCAGGTTTTCGGCGAAGTGTTTTGTTTAAGGTATTGTTGGCAACACCGTTAACGGTCCAACCTGTTCCGGGGTCGACTCCAATTTCACCAAACACATCAATTGCAGTTACACCATTAAAAAGCGCTACTGCATCATCCCCGTTGTAATTGATAACACCATTGCTGGTTTGATCGCCAACAGATGCAATTGCAGCAAATGCAGAAGAATGATACACTACATGCACATCAAATGGCAATAAGGTTCCGCTGAGAGTTACTGTGGATGATGGCGTTGCAGAGCCGTTGGAATAAAGTTTGAGCGAATAGCCCGATAAATTCACGGGGACTCCTGTCGGATTGTAAATTTCAATGGCTTTATTATTGCTCGAACCTTCAATATATTCCGAGATGAATAAATCCGTGCATTGTGCATAGGTGCTTGCGCTTGCCAACAGAAAAGTCAGCAAAGCCAATAAAGTCTTCGTCATAGGCAGTAGTGTTATATATCACAGACAGGCATAAACCTGCGTGGTTGCTTATTTAGAAAGCACTTTTGGAACGCGGAAATAATCCGAATCTTTTTTCGGAGCGTTCTTTAATGCTTCATCCTGTGTAATCGATTCCACCACAACATCTTCGCGCAACACATTCACCTCGTCACTCATAAACATCAAAGGTTCAACTTCGTCTGTGTTCAAGGTGTTCAATTGGTCAATGAAACCAAGAATGCGGTTCAGGTCTTTGCAGATTTCTTCACGTTCCTCGGTGTTGAATTCGAGTTTGGAAAGTTCCGCAATGCGCATTACCGTTTTATCGTCGATGTTCATGACTTAAAATGTTCAGGATGATAATTTTTCAGGTCCGATTCCAACAAGGAATAAACCCTTTCCTGCAAAGATACTAAATCATCCATTGAAAGACTACTCGTGTCAATTGGTTCATGGATGATGGCTTTGATCAGACCGGGACGCGATGGTCCGTTGGCTTTATGGATGAGCGACAGGAACTTGTAATTGTTCGGAAAACAGATCGGGACAATAGGAACCTTTTTTTCAATGGCCACCTTAAATGCTCCGGCTTTAAAGGGATTCATTTCGGGTGCTTTTTTGGATTGCGTGCCTTCCGGAAAAATAATGATGGGGAAGCCATTGTCCAGTCGCGAAGAAATTTCTTTCAACGATTGTGAGGCTTCGGTTTTGTTCTCGCGTTTTACAGGTACATGCAAATGAGGTGCGCGAAAAAATAAACCAATGATGGGGAATTTTCGAAGTGAATCTTTTCCTAAGAAGAAAAAAACATGACCATACAAAATGGTGTACATCGACATGATGTCGAGGTAAGATTGATGATTGGCAACAACTACAAACGGACCTTCAGGAAACTTAAAGTTTTTTGGTCGAAGCGTACGCACAGGGTAACCTAAAAAAACCTGCAACAAAGGCCACCATAAATTCACTTTTACGGCATAAAGCGCTTTTGTCATTTTGGTTTTGGTGAGCACCCAAATCAAAGGATAGAGTACAATACCAATGGCCATAAAAACAACAGCAAAATAAATTTTATATAGTACACGAAATACAACCATGTAACAAAAATACATATTCTGAACGCTTGATTATCCATTATCTTTGCCGGGCATGAAGAAAGGCGAGGAAATTGTTCGAATCGGAATCACAGGTCCTGAATCCTGCGGAAAATCTAGTCTTGCAGAAGCATTGGCAAAAGAACTCGACACACTCTGGGTTCCCGAATATGCACGAGAATATCTTGGAGCTTTGGATCGTCCTTATGAGGAAAGCGATCTTTTAAAAATTGCCAAAGGACAACGCAATAACGAAGAATTGTTCGCGCTCATGGCCAATCGCTTTTTGATTTGCGATACTGAAATGACTGTAATGCATATTTGGTCAGAACACAAATACGGACGCACGGATGCATATATTTTGGATGCATTTCAGCAGCAGGATTTTGATCTCTTGTTTTTATGCGATACGGATGTTCCATGGGAATTTGATCCTTTGCGTGAAC
>JBIKKU010000076.1:0-10509 GCA_044360245.1 Flavobacteriales bacterium
TGCCTTGTGAAGAGGAGATGTTTATGTTCAAACTTAACCGCATGTTGCCCGATGATATTTCGGTTTACAATATTCACCCTGTGGATGCAAAAGCACATGCTCGATTTGACGCCACATCGCGCACGTATGAGTACCATATCAATCCGGTGAAAGAACCCCGCATTCGTTTTCATTCCTGGAATTTTTGGCAGGGTTTCGACATGGATGCTATGAATATTGCTTCCCAAAACATGATGAAGTACACGGATTTTGCCTCTTTTTGTAAATCCGGAACCGGATCGAGTACTACCATTTGTTACGTTACCGAGGCTCGTTGGGAAAAAATTGGTGAACGTTATGTGTTTACCATTACGGCCAATCGTTTCTTGCGCAATATGGTGCGGGCAACGGTCGGAACGCTTATTAAGGTTGGACGAGGTGCCATTACACAAGATGAATTTTGTCAAATTCTCGAGCGCCGCAATCGCTCTGATGCCGGGGAAAGTGTTCCCCCTCAAGGCTTGTTCCTCACGAACGTAACTTATCCGTACATTCGCGCTCAGAAGAGATGAGTAGCGCAACAGGAAAAGCATTCGATTTAAAGGTTCTGAAACGGGTACTGAAGTATGTCCGTCCTTACCGTCTTGCTTTTAATTTTTCGATGTTTCTTACGGTCGTTCTTGCGGTTATTGGCATCGTGCGTACTGAGCTCATGGGCTATACCATCGATTATGTTACAGGCGAAAGTCATGTGCGTCCATTTCCCGGATTGGTGGATATGTTCAGTGCCATGACCGAAGGTGTATCTAAAATGGATGGATTAACGATCGTTACGATAGTTGTCTTCCTTCTTCTGGTTGCCGAAGCATTGTTTATGTTTTACCAAATGCTGATTGCCAATCGTGTTGCACAGTCGGTTACCATCGACATTCGGACCAAACTTTTCTCACACATCACTTCTTTCCGTTTAAAGTATTTCGATAATTCAGCTATTGGCACGCTTACCACAAGGGTGATTTCGGATATTGAGACCATTGCTGATATTTTTTACGAAGGATTAATTTCGGTGGTGGGTGATGTGGTGAAATTGCTGGTGGTGGTTGTCATTATGTTTTGGGTGAATTGGGAATTGGCGCTATATACGCTCATACCTATTCCCATGCTATTGTTTGCCACGCGTATTTTTCAACAGAGCATTAAAAAGTCCTTTCAGAGTGTGCGAACACAGGTGGCAAAACTCAATGCTTTCGTTCAGGAACATGTTACCGGAATGGCCATCGTGCAGGTGTTTAACCGTGAGGCTCAAGAAATGGATAAATTCCGTGAGATCAATCGGGAACACCGAAAAGCGCATATTGCTTCGGTTATGGCTTATTCGATTTTCTTTCCTGTTGTCGAAATATTCAGTGCCATGTCCATTGCTTTATTGGTTTGGGTGGGGACAGATTTAAGTGTTAACGGACAATTGACTTTCGGAGATATCGTAAAATACATCTTGTATGTGAACATGCTTTACCGTCCGATTCGCATGCTAGCCGACCGTTTCAATACCTTGCAAATGGGTGTTGTGGGTTCCGAAAGGGTGTTTAACATTTTAGATAATGAAGAACAATTGATTCCTGAAGGAAATGTGCAGGTAGATCATTTTAAAGGTGAAGTAAATTTTAAAGACGTTTGGTTTGCCTACAAGGATGAAGAGTACGTTTTGCGTGGAATTTCGCTGGAGGTAAAACCCGGTGAAACTGTTGCTTTTGTTGGTGCAACCGGCGCAGGAAAAACTTCCATCATCAATGTTCTTTCGCGTTTGTACGAATTCCAAAAAGGAGAAATTACAGTTGATGGTACTGAGCTCCGATCCTTTACCAATGCTACTTTGCGGAAGAATATTTCGGTTGTGCTGCAAGATGTTTTTCTTTTTTCGGATACCATTCACAACAACATCACCCTGCGCGATGATCAAATTTCGCGTGAGCAGGTAATGGATGCCGCCAAGCGTGTAGGTGCCCATGATTTTATCATGCAATTGCCCGGAAATTACGATTACAATGTGCGTGAACGAGGTGGAACATTATCGGTTGGTCAGCGTCAGTTGATTTCATTTATCCGCGCCTATGTTGCTAATCCGAGCATTTTGATTTTGGATGAAGCCACTTCATCTGTGGATACGGAGTCTGAAATTTTGATTCAGCATGCCATTGATAAGCTTACCGAAGGAAGGACTTCATTTGTGATTGCGCATCGTTTGAGTACTATTCAAAAGGCAGATAAAATCGTGGTGATGGATCACGGAAAAATTATTGAGATGGGATCGCATGAGGAATTGCTCAAGGCTAATGGTCAGTACAAGCGCTTGTTTGAGTTGCAATTCAGCTGATTGTTAAATCGAATTTACAGGATGGTTAATAAAAGTTCCTTCGAGCCATCATTCCATGACTGATTTCGAAATGAAGAACATTTCTTGTATTTTTAAATCATGAACTTAGGCAACCGAATCTTTTTGTTATTCATTTTAAGCCTGAATTTTTTGGCTTGCAAAATGGATTCCGAAACGGCGGATTCCGAAACGGAAACAATACCTGCGAAACAGGCGATAAAGCCCAAGATGCTAAGAGATAGTTTGCTTTCTTTTTCGAGCGATACCATATTGCCTTTTGGAACCTATCAAACCGGAGAACTTTTTCAAACCGGAGAAGCTTACGATTTAATTTTCTACAGCGCCGATTCTTCTCAGAATTATGTGTTGGAACTGATTCGTGACAGTACAAACCAACAGCAAGTGCTTTGCCTTATCGATAGCATTTCCATTGAAATGGACTCCATTCAATTGCAGTTCGTAGATGCCAACTTTGATGGTTTTCGCGACCTTAAAATTCAACGCACCGAAATGGTTGGTATGCAATTGCCTACCTATTATTTATTTCTTTTTGATCCAAAAACGCAAAACCTGATTCCGGTTCCGAATTCACTGGAGTTTTTGGGGATGGAAATGCATCCTGCCGAAAAAAAAGTAATGGGTGAACTTCTTATTCATTGCGAAAATCAACCCATCGAGTATATTGCAAAATATTGCAAGATTTATGGACGCTGGGAGGGCTATCAATTGATTAAATCAAAACCGGATTGTCCATGCAAAGGACAAATCCTCGAATAATCCTTCTTGCGGAGCCCATTGGAAGGTTTCAATACTCCTATTTTCACCATGAGCATATATTCCATATAATTGGAAGAAAAAAAGAAACTCCCCGAAATTGATTTTCGGGGAGTTGAGAACTTTTTAATTCTCCTTTTCTTTGTTACCAAGCATGAGGATATCGTTCATTACGATTTCTGAAACGTAGCGCTTCACCCCATTTTTATCTTCGTAACTGCGTGTGGTTAAGCGACCTTCAATGGCCACTTCTTGGCCTTTTTTGACGTATCGCTCCACTAAGCGTGCAGGAGTTCCCCAGGCTACGATATTGTGCCATTGGGTTTCTGTTTTCTTTTCTCCTTTTTCTGTTTTGTACGACTCTGTGGTCGCAATTGAGAAACGAGCCATCACTCTTCCGGTGGACATCGTTCTGATTTCCGGTGTCTGTCCAAGTCTTCCGATCAGATTCACCTTGTTACGTAAACTGTTCATGATTCAAACATAATTTGGGTTCATTTTACTACTATTGTCAGCAGCGCTGGGTCCGGACCATAAACTGACAGTGCAAAACAACAACAGCCTGAAAACAAAAGCCGTATGTTAAACGGATAAAAACAACTAACTATAAAAAATAGAATTGAAATCCTTGAAAATAAAGGCGAGAGAAAAATCTCCGAAAATTAAGAATGAATAAAAAACAGGAGCTATCAGTTTATTCAGGCATTTCAATCATGCAAGAAATACCATGATGATCAGACAATTCTTCAGGCAATGTTTGATAGCCATAAGAATATAATTCCGGACTGTGAAAAATGTAGTCTATTCGAAAGGAAGGAAAACGGCCGATGTATGTATTTCCAACGCCATTTCCGCTGAATAGGAAAGCATCGTTTAACAAAGAAGTGATGGTGCGGTAGAAATAAGAAACAGGAGAATCATTGAAATCTCCTGCAAGAACAATCGGGTGTGGACTTTCCTTCATGTGTTCCACTAAAAGTTTTGATTGCTCAGCCCTGCGGATAAAAGCGCCCTTTAAGCGTTCAATGATTTTTTGTTCTGCCATTGGAGCTCTTTGTCCCGGATGCAGCCACTTGCGTGAGTTAGCGGTATCACCGATAAATGCGTAATCACCACGCTGAAAACGAATAGAAGAGAGGTGTCCGTTATACACACGCAGCGTATCTTTTCCAAGGTTTAAATCGGCCCAAATTACGTTGTTGTTGTCGTCGTTTTCGAACTTGATTTGTCCTCCTTTTACAATGGGGTAGGAGGAAAAAATAGCAACACCAAAGTATTGTTCTCCCTTGAGTTTATGGGTGTATCCTTCCATCACATGATTGGCACGCAGGAAAGTAATCATGGTGTCTTTGGTTTCAAAATAGCCCGGTTCACCGGAGTAAAAGAACTCCTGAAAACAAAGGATATCGGCATCTTCACGTTTTAGAACATCAAAAATTCCGTGCCTTACCGTGGTATGATCTTTCCAATTGTACAAATCAAATAAACGCACATTCCAGGAAAGCACTTTAACTTTTATGGATGTTTCGGATTGAGGGCCGCCTGAAAAACTGAGTTGAAAAAAGTGGCGAAAATGATTGAATCCAATGAGAAAAACGACAAAGGATAACAACATCCACTTATTGCGCAAAAAGCCCCAAAACACAAAAAAGAAAACGTTGGCAATGAGTATGGCAGGATAGGCAAGTCCAAAAAAAGCGAGTGGCCAAAAATCTTCGGGAGAAATATAAGTGGCTAAATACGAAAGAAGAATTCCAATTGCGACCGGAATGTTCAGGAATACAAGGAGTTTTGTAAACCAATTCAGTTTTCTTGGAAGAAAAAAACGTTTAAACATCCTTGCTTGCTTTGTATAAGAAGTCTTTTTCTTCTTTGCTCAGACTTTCATATCCCGACTTGTTTATTTTATCCAGAATCTGATCGATGCGTTGTTGTTTGGTGACTTTTATGTCATTGTATTTTTCATCCGAAATAGGTCGTTTAGGAACGGTGTGCACCACTATCATGCGTGTTCTGCGCGAGAACCAGCGTCCGGGAGAAAAGAGCAGGGTGATGTCGAGCGTATTTAAAAAGAACCGCGAATACGAAAAGAATGCAGATGCAGCGGCGCCGTAAATAGCCCCCCCCAAATGCGATAAGTGTCCGCCGGGATTTTCTCTTGAAATCGAAAACAAATCCACCAAAATGAAAATAAATGCCAGGTAAATGATTTTCATTTCAAACACACCAAAAAAGTAAACTTTGGCCGATGGAAAACGGAACGCCACAGCAACCAGTAAAGCCATTACCGATGCAGAAGCACCAATGATTGGAATGTTTTCGTGGCCTTCAAAAACAGGGAATACATTAAACGATACGATATAAATCAGTAAGCCGGTGAGGCCGCCAAAAATATAGGTGTTGAGCAATTTTTTCTCGTCGAGAAAATTCAAAAACAATCTTCCGCTGAAGTGAAGCATGAGCATATTGAATAAAATATGCATGATAGAAGTATGCGTAAACATGTACAACACAATACTCCAGGGATGCGTTAGATTATGCTCCCAGGAAGCTGTCGGTGCCAATGCATTTAAAATGGTGAACTCAATAGTGCCTCTGTCGGCTTTGTTCAGGAAAAGAAACAGACTCCAAACGACAACCACAAGGAAAACAAATAAGTTGAATATGATCAGTTTAGTGACCATATCTCCGGATCGAAATTGTTGTCCTAATTCGCTTCTTACGTTCTTCATCAGAAAAAGGTATTTCGCTTATATCGCCATAATTTAATGAGTAGAAAGCCCATGAAAGCACCGGTTAAATGCGCAAGGTGTGCAATCTGATCGCCTTTGAATTGTGCGAAATTCAGAATGATTTCTAAAAGCAACATAAATGGAATCAGAAATTTTGCTTTTACCGGAAAAGGGATAAACATGAGCATCATTTCGACATTAGGGAAAAGGATGGCAAAAGCAGTTAGGATTCCATATACCGCCCCTGATGCGCCTAGGCTTGGTGCATATAAATAAGCAAATGATCCATTGATTACCGATTGAATTTTATCACTGTTCGCTCCATTTGCAATGAATTTAGCAGTTCCATTTTCGTATGTCAGACTATTTAAAGTTTCCGCAGGAAGTTGAGAAATGTATTGCTGGAATTCCATGTAATTGAACAAAGAATAAAGCGCACCGGCACCAATACCTGTAATAAGGTAGAAATTAAGAAAACGCTTTGATCCAAAGTACTGCTCAAGCACATTCCCCATTATCACAAAGGTGAGCATATTGAACAGAATGTGACTAAAACTTCCGTGCATAAACATGTAGGTCACCAATTGATGTGGTCTGAAATATTCAGACGCAGGATTGAACAATGCAAAGTGCTGTTCTAAAGAGATACCCTGACCAGGAAGGGTTAGTTGTGCAATAAAAACCAGAATGTTAATGATCAGGATATTCTTGACCACCGGCCTCAGGTTTCCAAAAATATTATCCATCATACATTAAACCTTTTATCGATTTCTTCTCCTCCAAAGGTAACAATTACAGGTTTTCCATTGGGAGCAAAATACGGTTGCTCACAAGCGAACAATTCATCAATCAATTGGTTCATTTCCCGTCTTTCGAGGGTTTTTCCCGCTTTGATGGAAAGTGTTCTGGCCATGGAGCGGGCCAAGGTATCTCGACGGTTTTTGCGGATTTCGGAGGAATGGTTTTTTAATTCTTCCAACATTTCTTCTAAAATCTGACCAGGATTGGCTTCACCTGCTTCAACAGGAGTTCCGTTGATGCTGATAGATTGTCCGCCCATATCGCTGATGTCGAATCCCAAATGCCTCAAATCCTCTTGCAATTCCTTTAAAAGAGCATGGTCGCCGGGAGGTAAATCAATGACTACAGGAAACAATTGTTGCTGTGTAGAACCGGTATGATGCGCCAAGGAGACGATAAAACGTTCGTAGAGAATACGTTCGTGTGCGCGACATTGATCGATCATCCAGAATCCGGATTTGATCGGACAAAGAATGTAGCGTTTGCGTATTTGCATCAGCGGACGTTCCGACTCCGGAATATCGCCTTCAAAAATTTGTTGTTGTTCAATGCTGTTGAGATTGACTTGTTCAGTTACTTTATACAAGTCCTCCCAATTGGGTTCAATTTTTTTGGTGTATCCCGATTTGGATGAACTTCCATTGGAAGAAGTTTTTTGTTTTTCCACTTCAAATGGATTGTAATTCGGGTCAACCTGAATTACCGGTTGCACCAGCGGTCGCTTTGGATCCGCAAGGGGAAGATCAATCGCCGTCTCGGTATTGAAATCGATGCTTGGTGATATGTTGTGATACCCGATGGCACGACGAACAGCCGAATGCAAAATGGCGTACATCGTTTTTTCATCCTCGAATTTGATTTCGGTTTTGGTAGGATGAATGTTGATATCGATGGTGTTTGGCGGCACATCCAGGTAAATGAAATAAGCCGGAAAATGGTCTTTTAAAATCAGGTTCTCATAACATTTTTGCACCGCATGATGCAAATAATTGTTTTTGATGAAACGATCGTTCACAAAAAAGAATTGCTCACCTCGTGTTTTCTTGCTGTATTCCGGTTTAATGAGGTATCCGCGAATGTGTAGAATAGGAGTTTGTTCTTCAATCGGCACAAGTCGCTCGTTGTATGACTTTCCGAAAATACTTACAACACGTTGACGTAAATTACCGGGAGGAAGATTAAACACCTCGGTACCATTGTGACTCAATTCAAAATGCACATCCGCATGTACCAGCGCCACACGCTCGAACTCATCGAGAATATGTTTGAATTCGACATTATCCGATTTGAGAAAATTTCGTCGGGCCGGAATATTGTAAAAAAGATTACGGACAAAAAAAGTGGTTCCGTCATTGCACGATTCAGGTTCCGTGGATTTAATTTCCGAACCTTCAATCACCACCTTGGTGCCCAATTCATCCTCTCTGCGTTTTGTGCGCATTTCCACTTGAGCAACGGCAGCAATCGATGCAAGCGCTTCTCCGCGAAAACCTTTGGTACGGATGTTAAATAAATCTTCTGCTTTGGCTATTTTACTTGTCGCATGACGCTCGAAACACTTCACCGCATCCGCAGCACTCATGCCCATTCCGTTATCGCCAATCTGAATCAATGTTCTTCCTGCATCCTTCAGCACCAAACGAATTTTTGTTGCACCTGCATCGATGGCATTCTCCACCAATTCCTTCACAACAGAAGCAGGACGTTGCACTACCTCTCCGGCAGCAATTTGATTCGCCACCGAATCGGGTAATAAGCGTATTAAATCGGACATGAAATGGTAACAATTCAGAAAAGACTACTCAGCGGAATGCCATACTTGCGCAACATGAAAAGCGTAAGCACACATAATCCGGCCAAAATAAGCATCACGCGAAATGCGCTATTGCGTGATTCGGCAAAACTGAAAATTCCCGGTTTTTTTTGCGTTTTGAAATTCACCTGTTTTCGCATCCGTTCTGCACGGGTCATGCGGTACTCAGGATCATCCTGTGCTTCAGGCAAAGGTTCTTCAGATTGCTGATGCAACAAAATGCGCTCTTCAAGTTTTTCCTTGCGCTCATTGTAATAACGCGGAACATACCTGAATTTCTTAGGCGTTTTGGTTTTAAAAGACTTTGAAATAATCGAAATCATAAGCTTTGCAAAAATAAGAAAACTATACGATCAACGGGGAATTGCGCGTTTATTGTTGAGAACTTGAATGCTTGAGGAATGGGTTGGTGCTTCTAGGTTAACGGCGCGTTCACGATGAAGTGTTGAAAAATGCACTTAGCACCTACGTTTTCAAGGGAATGTGTAAGGTATTTTAGGCCCGATTCTTGATTTTATAAACAGAAGAATGAAAACCGGAAGTTGGAAAATAGGACTGCTATTGCTTGTTTTAACTGCATTTGTGTGGAAAAAACCTGATGGTGGTTTCGGGAAAGGGGTGAATCCGGTGTGGAATATCAAACCCGGATTTTTAAATGCAGATACACGCTGGGTAGATTCCCTCATGCAAACCATGAGCCTTGAGGAGAAAATTGGTCAGTTGTTCATGGTTGCTGCCTATTCCAATCGCGATTCATCACATGTTCAGGAAATTGAGAAACTGATTAAGGAATACCATATCGGTGGATTGATTTTTTTCCAGGGCGGACCGGTCCGACAAGCCATGCTTACCAACCAATATCAAGCTTCTTCCCGAATTCCTTTGATGATTGGAATAGATGGTGAATGGGGATTGGCAATGCGTTTAGACAGCACCGTAAAATTCCCGAAACAAATGACCCTGGGAGCACTTGGGAATGATACCCTGGTGTATTTTATGGGACTAGAAATCGGTCGTCAATGCAACCGCATGGGTATTCACATCAATTTTGCACCCGATGTGGATGTAAACAGCAATCCCGAAAATCCGGTCATTAATTTCCGTTCGTTTGGTTCCGATAAATTCAATGTTGCGCGAAAAAGTTTAGCGTATATGTTGGGCTTGCAAGACCGATTTGTGCTTGCCAATGCAAAACATTTTCCCGGACATGGTGATGCTGCTTCAGATTCACACCATACTACTCCGGTAATAAACCGTAGCAGAAAAGGGCTTGATTCTTTGGAATTGTATCCTTTTAAATTTCTAATCAACTCTGGGGTAGCCAGTGTAATGGTTGCGCATTTGCACGTGCCTTCGATTGAAAAAGATGAACGAATTCCAATGACCTTGTCTCACAAAGCAGTTACCGGAATGCTTCAGAACGAAATGGGATTCGAAGGATTGGTATTTACCGATGCGCTCAACATGAAAGGCGTTGCAGGTTTATATGCACCCGGAGAAGTTGATTTGAAAGCTTTACAGGCAGGAAACGATGTACTCCTTTTTTCGGAAGATGTTCCCAAAGCCGTTTCTTTAATCAAAAAAGCTATTCTGGAAAAGAAAATCAATCCGGTAGAAATTGATCGCAAATGCAGAAAAATTTTGCTTGCGAAAAAGTGGGCAGGACTGGATAAATACAAACCCATTGAAATCAATCACCTCGTGGAAGATTTGCATTCCACTTATGCGCAGACCTTGCGACGCAGATTATATGCAGAGTCTATCACTTTATTGGAAAGCAAGAAAAATTTAATTCCCCTAAAGCGACTCGATACTTTGGATATTGCAGTTGTGGTCATTGGTGATACTTTGCATAATACCTTTCAGAATTCTATTTCAAGATATACGAGCATAACCGAATATGCTATTCCCGCTAAGCCTACAGGAGCCGATTTTGGTAGGTTTTGGGAAAAAGTAAACACCAAAAAACACGATTTGTTTATTGTCGGATTGCATGCTACAACCAATGCTCCTGAAAAGCAATTTGGGATATCTCA
>JBIKKU010000408.1:0-2832 GCA_044360245.1 Flavobacteriales bacterium
GTATTCGGGTAATTCATCCAGAAACAATACACCATGGTGTGCCAATGAAATTTCTCCGGGTTGAGGAAATCCTCCTCCGCCTACCAATGCAACATCAGAAATCGTATGATGCGGGGCGCGAAATGGTCGTGTAGTAATCAATGCATCATTGCGCGAAAGTCTACCCGCAACCGAATGAATTTTTGTTGTTTCAAGTGATTCCTGAATACTTAGTGGAGGAAGAATGGTACACAGTCTTTTGGCGAGCATGGTTTTTCCTGCGCCTGGCGGACCAATCAAAATAATGTTGTGACCGCCTGCCGCTGCAATTTCGAATGCGCGCTTAATATTGATTTGTCCTTTTACATCCGCAAAATCGAATTCATAAGCATCAAGATGGTTGTAGAATTCACTTTTTACATCGACTATCGTTTTTTCAATGCAGTCCGGATTGTGAAAAAAATCAATGACCTCTGCCAAGTTTTCTACACCGTAAATTTCCAATCCTTCCACGATGGCTGCTTCTCTTGCATTCGCTTTGGGGAGAATTATCCCTTTGAATCCTTCTTCTTTTGCTTTGATGGCAATGGGTAAAACTCCTTTCACTTGCTGAAATCCGCCATCCAGCGATAATTCTCCCAATAAAATATAATCGCCAACACGTTCTGCGGGAATTTGATCGGATGCTGCAAGAATACCAATGGCAATGGACAAATCATAGGCAGATCCTTCTTTCCGGATGTTAGCAGGAGCAAGATTCACGGTAATTTCTTTCCCCGGAATTTTCATTTCCAGATTTTTAAAAGCCGCACGGATGCGTTGTTGACTTTCTTTCACGGCATTATCTGGCAAACCAACCATATAAAAATTGATTCCACCGCTGGAAATGTTTACTTCGATTGTGACAATAGTAGCCTGGATGCCGAAAACGGCACTGCCATAAGTTTTAACCAACATGTGTCTGCGATTTAGAGGTGCTGCTCGATGTGATCGATCAGTGCATGGATGATTTTGATATGAATTTCCTGTGCGCGATCTGCATAATTGGAATGTGGTGCACGAATTTCAACATCACATAGTCCCGCCATTTTTCCCCCATCTTTTCCGGTGAGTCCAACAACAAACATTCCGTTCGACTTAGCCGCTTCAATGGCACGAATTACATTGCCCGAATTTCCACTGGTACTGATGGCTAGTAATACATCACCGGGCCTTCCTAGTCCTTCAATAAATCGAGAAAAGACAAATTCATATCCATAATCATTACCCACGCATGAAATGTGAGAAGGATCGCTGATGGAAATGGCCGGAAGTGCTTTACGGTTATCACGGTAGCGACCCGATAATTCTTCTGCAAAATGCATAGCATCGCACATAGAGCCTCCATTCCCGCATGAAATGATTTTATTGCCATTGCCAATTGCCTTAGTCATGGCATCACCGGCTTGAGCAATGCGCTGCATGTTTTCGGGGTTTTCCAGAAAATCTTTCAGCGTCTGCAAGGCCTGACGAAAATGTTCTTCGATGCGGGAAGTGTTCATAACGAGGTCAAAGGTAGAGGATAGGTGATGCAATACCAATTTTTTGTAGGGCGGTAAATGACAATTGGACAAAGCCCTTTCCATTACAATAAATAGCAAAAAATCCCTGGCTTATTTCAGGATGCTGTGGCACGGAAATTGATTTTCTACCGGAGATATTAGAAAAAAGATTCGATTTGTAGTCGAAACGCCTTGATTCTCAACACCTGAAGTTCTCAAGGACTGCGGATATGTTGAAATTCTAAGTTTGAGCAAGTGGATTCTTTTTTTTAGATTTAACCAATAAAACCAAATCATTATGAAGCAAGCATTACTCAGTCTGTTGTTTTTTGTTGCAGCAGTTCCTGTGTTTTCACAAACCGCCGCTAAAAAGGAGCCAACTTGCTATGAGGCGTACAAAAAGGAATTCGATGAACGCGGAGCCTATTCTGTTGACGATGGTAAATACACCGGTGTGGTTGTTTCCATTATTTCAAGCGATGGTACAGATTGCGTTTCGGGTAAAGTTCAGGTTGAAGGCGGATATGTAACCTCCATTTGGCTGCAATTTGAAGACAATACCTACGAATACCTCGACCGTAAATACAAAAACGGTAGCTCCTCCAAAGCAAAAATTGTAAATGGAATAACTGAGCCTTTGGTGACAACCCTTGGCGAAACCATTTATGTGATTTTTGTGGATAAGATTAAGCCTAAGAAAAAGCAATTGAAGAAAGTTACCGGTCCCGGAAACGGATTCTAATGCCTAAGCCATGAAAACGAAACTGATTGCATTATTGTCGGTAAGCGCGCTTGCCGTTTATGTGCTAACTTCCTTTGTTCCTGCGCCAATTGCAGAGAAGTTCAAAGTGATTAAGGTAAACGGTGAAATTTTGGTGAAAGCCTCCGGAAAAAATCTCGTCACAGGAGATGAATACCTGGAGACCACGCCATTGGATTTCCGCACACAGGAATCGCGTGCAGCAGTTATCAGTCCAAGCAAAGGTCGATACGTACTTACGGCACAAGCTCAAACGGGAAAAACCAACATGATTCCCGGGATGAATGCAGTTTCATCGCGTGCAGGTGCATTGTTAAACATGATTGATTTACAAAATCATTTCACGGGTAATTATGTCATTTTGGATCAGACCAAACTGAAGATTTCCAAAGAGTCTTATCCTATGTCCGAAAAGAATTTCTTTTTTATTCGTTTCGAATACAATGGTGAGACCATCAATAAGAAACTTCGTGCAGAAGGAGATTCACTTGTGATTGAGCGCGCCGCTGTATTTAATATCGATGGAAAGGCAGTTGCAGAAACCGAAAAGTT
>JBIKKU010000409.1:0-2830 GCA_044360245.1 Flavobacteriales bacterium
CCGCCATTCAGGTGATTCAGGTTTATCCGTAGGATGGTCGCAAAGCCATTTCCAAAGGAGGTTTACGCGATTTTTCTTTGGGTTTGCATCCTTGGTATGTTACGGAGGATTACCTCAATGAGCTTGAAGAATTGCGCAATGTTTTGGCAACACCAAGTTTAAGTCAACGTGTTATTGCCGTTGGTGAATGCGGTATCGATCGTGTCATCAACAGAGATTATCTTGAACTTCAATTAAAGGTTTTTCGCGAACAAATCCGATTGGCCAATCAATACAAAAAAGCACTTGTTATCCATTGTGTGCGTGCTCACCAGGAAATTTTGCAAATACTGAAACAAGAAGAAAATAAAATGCCGGTGGTGTTTCATGGTGTCAACAACAAATTCGAAACCATCGCGCCGGTGCTGGAGGCAGGATATTTTTGTTCGTTCGGATACGCTTTATTTGTGGAAGGAGCTCCTGTGTTGGAAACGTTTATGAAAACACCATTGGATCGTTTGTTTTTGGAAAGCGATGATCGTGAAGATGGTGTTGCGGAAGTATACAAACGAGCGGCTTTTTTGAAAGGAATGGATTTGAAATTACTGAAGCAAAACATACGAACGAATTACAAAAAGTTATATGTCAAATAAAAAACCCCGATGCTTCCATCGGGGTTTTTCATTTATGAATGATTTCAATTTTATTCCTTAATCAATTGTTTCACAAAAACACCATTGGTTTGGGTTACGCGAACAAAATATACTCCTGCAGGTAAGGCAGAAATATCAAGAGAATGCGATGTTGTGGATGTCATCTGAACCATCAGTTGTTTTCCTGTTACATCCAATACGCTGATTTCGCGTATTCCTGCATTGGATTGAATCAATACATTGGATTGGGTAGGATTTGGTGACATAGAAAATTCAGTTGCAGCTTCGTTGATGCTGTTTACATCACATGCCACTGTAAATGATACCGTATCGTTGGTGGTATATCCGCAGCCATCGGTTGAAGTGTAAACTAAAGCGTAAGAAGTTTCTGCACTTGCAGTGAATACATTTCCGGAAAGATCATTTGGTCCGCTTGATACAGAAAAATTTCCTCCGGCAGGTGTTCCGCTTAAAGTAAGTGCTTGTCCTACACACGGTGCAGAAAAAGCTGAAATACTTGCCGAATCAGCTACAATGGTATATTCAATGACTACAATTCCATTTCCGCTCCAAACGCCAATATCGTCGATACTTGCTGTGCCGAAAAAATAGTTTGAACCTGCAGCACCGCCGCCGCCGCCGCCCATGGTATTTCCTGAACAACCCGAAGTACCACCTGAAGCGCCACCGCCACCAAATCCAAATTGGTAACCGCCGCCGCCGCCGCCACCGTTTGGTGCAACAGCCAACGCTCCTCCAATATTTGCTAAACTTGATCCGTTACCACCATTTGCACCAGAACCTGCAGATCCCAAAAAGCCTCCACAGCCTGGAGCAGCAGCACCCGGAGCGCTGATGGTTCCACCTCCGGCACCTGGAGCGAGGTTGGTTGGAGTTCCGGTTTCAAAACAATCCTGACCATTGCTGCCATCGTAATTTGTTGCACCCGGTTGACCACCACCATTTCCGCCAGCACCTCCTGTGTAAGCAGCTCCAAAAATATGGTTTCCGGAATTTCCTCCACCGCCACCACCGCCGGCAACTTGTTTCGTATCGGAATTGGTTGGGAATCGGATTTCAGTTGCGCCTCCGCCACCACCGGCAGGGCCTGGATTATTGCCATAGGTTGCTCCATTACCGCCACCCATGTATCCACCGGTTGAACCCGAAGCTGCACCACCTACATAAATAAATAGCACATCTCCTGCAACCAAACCGGGCCATGAGGCAGTTACCTGACCACCTAATCCGCCTAATCCGGCAGGAGCTAAAGAGGAACCTGCAGAACCGTTTGCACCGGATGCACCATAAGTTGTAATGATCACATTGGTAGCACCACATGGAATGGTAAATTGTTGTTCAGCACCTGTGTACACTAATGTGTCGCGGTGTAAACCTAGTGCGGGTGGCGGACCACCTGCTCTATTTGATGTGGCTTGCACTTCAACTTTCGGAGTTACAGTTGCAGTTACAGTTGTTGTCACAGGAATTAAAGTGTTTGTGACAGTAACACCCGGATTCGGATTTACACCGGTTTGCGCAAATAGCGATACCGGCAATGCAAAAAGTCCGAGAGAGAGAAATTGTAATGATTTTTTCATAGTGTAGTTTTATGGTCGAAAAGTAGAGTAAAAAGAAGACTGAAAGGTGATATAACTCATGAACAGTACACTTGGGTTCATGAATGGAATCATGTTTATGAATGACCATAGTTCTTTATAAGTGATTTTTCGTAGTTATCTCATTGAATTGCTTAAGTATTAAATTTGCACCAAACCAAAAGCAAATGATGCAGGATACCGCTTGGCTTGGTCGAACCAAATTACTTGTTGGCGAGGAGCGTTTAAATAAATTGATGAATGCGAATGTTCTGGTCGTTGGATTAGGCGGAGTAGGCTCATTTGCGGCGGAATTTATAGCACGCGGAGGTGTCGGGAAAATGACAATTTGCGATGGAGATGTGGTGGATCCGACCAACCGTAACCGTCAATTGCCTGCATTGGCTACCACACATGGCATGGGAAAAGCAGCATGGATGAAAGATCGTTTGCTGGCTATCAATCCTGAACTCGAATTGAATGTAGTGGATGAATTTTTACGCATGGAACCCATGAAGGAATTGTTGTTTTCGCAACGTTTCGATTATGTGGTAGATGCTATTGATAGTATCACACCAAAGCTAACACTCATTTCTACGT
>JBIKKU010000411.1:0-2809 GCA_044360245.1 Flavobacteriales bacterium
TCTACTTGCGCATGCTTGAAGAAACTGCAGGTCGTGAAAAATTTGATGTCTTCCTAAAATCCTATTTCGAAACGCACCAGTTTCAACCCATGACTACCGAAATTTTCTTGTCCTACCTTGATTCAGCATTGTTGAAACCAAACAATCTCACTGTTAATTCAGACGAGTGGATTCACGGACAAGGAATTCCAAAAAACATCACAGTAGTTTCCTCTAAAAAATTCAAAGCGGTTGATGGCGAAATTCAGAAATGGACTTCAGGAACCAAAGCAGCTCAATTGAGCACTAAAGATTGGTCGACACATGAATGGATGCATTTCCTGAAAAACATTCCACAAACGCTTTCCAAAGATCAAATCAAGGATTTGGACAACTCTTTCCATTTCACCAATTCCGGAAATTCCGAAATATTGTGCTTGTGGTTTCAAATCACTATCACCAGTGGTTACAAAGAAGCAAATCCGCAAATCGAAAAATTCCTGACCTCTGTTGGTCGCCGCAAATTCCTTACTCCGCTCTACAAAGCACTTGTTCAAACCGAGGAAGGAAAAGCATTTGCTGCAAAAGTGTACCAAAAGGCACGTCCGGGATACCACTTTGTATCCACCTCTACCATTGACCGTATTGTGGGTTACGAAAACAAATAATCTGTAAGGAATATAACACCAAATAAAGCAACAGAAACGCCTTTCGATCCTCGGAAGGCGTTTTTGTTTGGCATAAAAAAAGCGGGTGACCCCGCTTTAACTATTTATTTTCAATTTGAAATTACAAAGCCAATACGCTTTTACGAATAATGGCTACGCATTCCATCAATTGTTCTTCGGTCATGACCAGAGGCGGTGCAAAGCGAATGATATTACCATGCGTTGGTTTGGCGAGAAGACCATTTTCAGCCATTTTAAGGCACAAATTCCAGGCTGTCTTACTCTGCGGTGAATCATTGATGACAATCGCATTCAAAAGCCCTTTTCCGCGCACCAAAGAAATCCATTTGGTTTCGGTCATAAGTTTGCGCATTTCCGCACGAAAAATTTCGCCCAAACGTTTGGCATTTGCTGCGAGATTTTCTTCCTGAACCACTTTAAGCGATTCAACAGCTACAACACAAGCCAATGGATTTCCGCCAAAAGTGGAACCATGCTGACCGGGTTTAATGACCATCATGATTTCATCATTGGCCAATACTGCAGAAACCGGATATACTCCTCCCGCAAGTGCTTTTCCTAAAATCAGGATATCAGGTTTTACATCTTCATGATCGCAAGCCAGTATTTCACCTGTGCGCGCAATTCCTGTTTGAATTTCATCGGCGATGAACAATACATTTTTTGCCTTGCACAATTCCGAAGCCTTCTTCAGGAATCCTTCGTCCGGCACCACAACACCTGCTTCACCCTGGATAGGTTCCACAAGAAAACCGGCCACATTCGGAATTTCAAGTGCTTTTGCAAGAGCATCGGTATCGTTGTAAGGAACATGCACAAATCCACCGGGGAAAGGACCAAAATTCCCATGCGAATCCGGATCGGTAGAAAAAGAAACAATAGTGGTTGTACGACCGTGGAAGTTTTCTTTGCAAACGATAATTACTGCCTCATTTGCAGGAACGCCTTTCTTTTCATAGGCCCATTTTCTGCAGAGCTTAATGGCAGTTTCCACCGCTTCTGCTCCGGTATTCATGGGCAATACCTTATCGAATCCAAAAAAGGAAGTCACGAATTTTTCATAAACACCCAAACGATCGTTGTAAAATGCTCTAGAAGTAAGTGTCAATTTCTCGGCCTGATCTTTCAATGCCTGAATGATTCTTGGATGACAATGGCCTTGGTTCACCGCGGAATATGCAGAAAGAAAATCGAAATAACGTTTTCCGTCCACATCCCAAACGTACACGCCTTCTCCACGATCAAGCACTACAGGCAACGGATGATAATTGTGTGCACCGTGCTTGTCTTCCAAATCCATTAATTCCTGAGCAGTGTAAGTTTCAGACATAGTTGAAATCATAAAAATCCGTATTGGTTGTAATCGTGCAAATATAGCTAATTTTGGGGCAATTATGGGCAAAAACAAGCGTCCCCTGTTGGGACAAATCCTCAACGAGGTAGAGATCATCGATGCAGCAGCAGAAGGAAAATCGGTTGCGCGCGTAGGCGAAAAGGTGGTATTTGTAAATGGTGGCGTACCGGGCGATGTTGCAGACATTCAGATTACCAGCCAAAAGCGTCGTTTTCTTGAAGGTTACCCGATTCATTTTCACAAGAAATCTGAATACAGAACAGAACCATTTTGTCAGCATTTCGGCACTTGTGGAGGATGCAAATGGCAAAACATGCGCTACGAGCGTCAACTGCATTACAAGCAAAAGCAAGTATTTGACAACTTTACCAGAATCGGCCATTTGGAATTTCCCGAAATCATGCCCATTCTGGGAGCTCCTGATATTTCTCATTACCGCAACAAACTCGAGTTTACCTTTTCTACCAAAGAATGGCTTACGCCGGAACAATTAAAAGACAAATCCTACATCGCATCTCCGGCCTTGGGATTTCACGTTCCGGGAAGGTTTGACAAAGTAATGCGCATTGAGAATTGTCACTTAATGCAAGAACCCGTAAACAGCATTCGCAACAGCATTTACCAATATGCCAAGGAAAACGAATTGCCGTTTTTCGATTTACGCGAACAAAAAGGTCTATTGCGCAACGTGATTATGCGATCATCCAATACAGGAGAGTTCATGCTTATTCTCGTTTTTTCAGCAGAAGAACATCCTGAGCGAGAAAAACTTATGCAACATTTGGTA
>JBIKKU010000077.1:0-10421 GCA_044360245.1 Flavobacteriales bacterium
AAAGCCGTAAAATTTTCAATGCCTTTTTGGAAAAAGGAGGAAATTTTATGGACACCGCCAACCGCTACACTGAAGGAAGCAGTGAATTGTTCCTTGGTGATTTCATCAAAGAAAGTGGAAAAAGAGATGAATTGGTGATTGCCACAAAATGCTCGCTGTTTACCAAACCCGGACGCATCAACGATGGAGGCACACACCGTAAAGGCATGATGCAAAATCTGGAAGGATCTTTAAAGCGTTTGCAATTGGATTATGTGGATTTGCTTTATGTTCATGCATGGGATTTTTCGGTTGCAGAAGATGAAGTCATGCGCACACTCGACGATGCCATTCGTCAGGGAAAAGTGATGAACATTGCCGTATCCGACACTCCTGCGTGGATGATTGCACGCTGCAACACACTTGCTGAATTGAAAGGATGGTCGCGTTTTTCGGGCATGCAGGTGGAATATTCTTTAATCACCAGAGATGCCGACCGCGATTTACTTCCCTTGGCTGAATACACCAATATGGCCGTAACCGCATGGGCTCCACTTGCAGGAGGTGCTTTATCCGGAAAATACTTGCAGCAAAACAACGATCCCAAACGTTTGAAAGAAGGAAGTCGCAGATTGAATGAACAAAGCACTCGCATCGCGCAAACTGTTGTAGATATTGCCAAAGAAAACAATTGTGCTCCTGTGCAAGTGGCTTTAAACTGGATCCGCCAACGCAAACAACACATCATTCCCATCATCGGCGCAAGAAGCATTGAACAGTTCAACGAAAGCTTGAATTGCCTCGACCATCAGCTTAGCCCATCACAATTACAAAGACTTGATGAAGTGAGTGCCATTGAACTGGGATTCCCGCACGACTTCCTGAAACAGGATGGTGTGAAAATGGTGATGTACGGTGGCTTACGCGATAAAATTATTTTTTGATTTTAAAGCTGCATACGCAAACCAAAAAACAAATCCCTGCGCCATTCGGAATCTTTTTGGTGTCGAATATTTAGCCATGTACCTTCAAATCGGGTGAATAAACACCATCGTTTATTCATGTTATATTCCGCAGCAGGCAATAGGGTCAGCGACATGCCATTGCTGTACCAACGTGACCATAAAGGAACTCGCAGGACAAAATTTTTGCCGAATTCTTTTTGCCATTCCATCATCAACAATGGTTCAGCGCTATTGACTTCCGAACTGCGCACATCATTGTTGTTTCGCAATCGCACGTCCACTCCGACACCTATCCAAAAGCGAGATCCTGGATTTGGTTGAATAAATTCCAACTTTCCAATCATCGTAAAATCCATCGATTTTAGTCCAGTTAAAAACCAGGAACCATAGGACCTGAAACGCATGTCGATTCCCCAATAACTTTTAAACAATTCATTATTCCGAAATTGCAAATCGGAAATGGGATACCAATACCTGTTTCGCCATGAACCAAAATCGAAAGAAATGGATTTATCCCCATGCAAATTCTCCTGGGCAGAAACAATGCATGGCGATAAAAACAGCAGTAGGATCAACACTTTTTTCATGGCGCCACCTCCGCATAAGAATGTCCAACTTTAACCACATCAAAATAAACAGCATTGCTTTGTGCAGGAGGTTCTGATCCGCGGTACTGTCCGAACTTGAAATAATTCCCCTGACGATTGAATAAATTTTTTCCATAGAATTTATGGTCATCTCCAGAAGGATTTATGAGGGGTTGTCCGTTGATCCAACATTCCAAAAAACCATCATCTTCAGTACTCCAATAGGCACGCAAAACAACATCTACCCACACACCTTTGGTCAATGCCGAATAGGTTCCTATCGTCTCAGTTTGTTCATTGGAACCGGCTTTTGGATTGTATTTTAATTCGAGATGGTCATCCACCAAAATCAATGCTACCGGTGGCGAAGAAGCATATAAAACCGGAGTTTGTGTCCAACCTTCACCTGCCATGTAATTGGGTAAATCCTGCCATTGGCAAATCAAGTTGTACGAAAGGTCTCCATAGGCGGTATCTACCAAAAAACTAAATCCGTAATACACATCGGTTTTGTATTTGCATCGATTGTAAATACTTAATTCGGCACGGTACCCATTGTTTAAATAATCTTCCGGGCGGAGTGTAACGCGTAAAGCATTCGCACCTTGTCGAACGGGATTGTTCACGATTACCGTATTTACAGCGGGATCGGCAACCAGGAAATAGAATTGCGCTAAGCCGCCTGATTCAAAATCCTCCGAAAAATTTTCGAAGGTCTGATCTTCTTCAGCAGTGGGGATTTTACCACAGGAAGAAATAACAACACACCCAAAAAGTGCTAAACATGAAATCGTAAACCGATGCATAGGCCATCATTTTAACCTGAGCAATTTACGATTATAGAAATGGACTTGTGTAAAATTGAGTTGAACGTAAAAGAGCAATGGATAAAGAACTCCTTTTCGCTTTTCAATTACGTTTTTTGGTGCTTTTTCTTGGCAGCCGGAAACAAGACATTATTGAGAATTAAGCGATACCCGGGAGAATTGGGATGTAGATTCAAATCGGTTGGTGGATCGCCAACATAATGACGGTAATCTTCCGGATCATGTCCGCCGTAATACGTCCACTGCCCTTTTCCAAAAGTTCCGTGAATATAACGTGCTGTTCCAATTTGTTTGGATTCGCCCATGATGGTGACGCTGCTCTTGATGAATTTTTTGTAGAAATCGGTGGTTTGTCCCATAAATCCGGGAATTACGGTAGTATGGTTCTGACAAAGCATGGTAGGAACAATATCCCATTTTGCGGAGAACTCAAACAGCGTAAAAACATCCTGCGCTTGAGATAGCGACATGTGGGCATTGGAACCGTCGATATCGGAATATTCGTAAACCATCGGATCCATGGTCAAACGAAACCCTTCAAAAGCAAAAGAGCGGTTGAAATCCATTTTGGATTGTGCCGAAGGATCTGCGGGATCACCGTCGTACACTTGAGCACAAATATCAACTCCTTCTGCTGCCAAAGCAATATCGAAAGAATCGGTTCCGGAACACATGGTAAATAAATAACCTCCTCCTGCAACGTATTGTTTGATGCGCAAGGCCACTCCTAATTTTAACTCACTGACTTTACTGAATCCCAAAAATTTCGCCATGGCTTCGGTCTCGCGTTGTTGTTGCTGATACCATGCGGCATTGCGGTATTGGGCATAGAATTTCCCATACTGTCCGGTAAAATCTTCATGATGCAAATGCAGCCAATCGTATTTGCTCAAGGCACCGGTGACAATCGACGAATCATAAATCTGATCGTAAGGAATTTCGGCATAGGTCATCACCATCGTAACGGCATCGTCCCATGGTTGATGTCCCTTAGGCGCATAAACGGCAATCTTAGGTGCTTTTTCCAATTTCACCACTTCCATATTGGTTTCCGGATCGGCTATTTCCAAGCGGATGTTCGAGGCTTTGGCATCAACAATCAATTCGAAAGAAACACCGCGAATGACACATTCTTCCTGAACGGATTTGAAATAAGGAATCAGAAAACTTCCTCCACGGTAATTGAGCAGCCACTCGATTTCGATTTCGCTGTTGAGCACCCAATAGGCTATTCCGTAGGACTTCAGATGATTCTTCTGCGACTCATCCATGGGAATCAGAATATAATTGGCCCTTCCCAACGTGGAGAATGTCAACAATACCACCAGAAAAAAATACTTCAAAGTGCTGATCATGTTTTTGTATTCAAATTTCATGTTCATGCTGTGCGAAAACCGTACCATCAAGATAACGATTTCTTTGGTGCTTTGTTGCAGGATTTTTAGAACGGATCATCATCTCCTCCACCCGGACGAATTGGCGCGTATCCGAAATCCATATCGTCGTCGTCATTGAGATCATTCATTTTGGAACTCTTGGTGATGGTCTTTGCTCCGTTTCCTGCTGCATTTTCAAAATCGGTATTGGGCTGCATGTTTTTTGCGGCGTAATCATCTTCAAATGCAAACGCTTCGAGATTATCGAATTTGGCAAACTGAGCAATAAAGCGCAATTGCACGGTATCCAAGGATCCGTTACGGTGTTTGGCAATGATGATTTCTCCAACGCCTTGTAAGGAATTGTTGTTTTCATCGGTGGTGATTCCGTAGTATTCCGGACGGTAAATGAAACAAACAATATCCGCATCCTGCTCAATCGCACCCGATTCACGAAGGTCGGAAAGCATCGGACGTTTATCGCCTCCGCGTGTTTCCACCGAACGCGATAACTGCGATAAAGCGATGATAGGAACATCCAATTCTTTTGCAATACTTTTAATCGAGCGCGAAATGGTAGAGATTTCCTGCTCACGATTTCCTTTTCCTTCTCCACCTGCGGTCATCAATTGCAAATAGTCGATGATGATAAGTTTCACTCCATGTTGCCCCACCAATCGACGTGCTTTTGCGCGCAATTCAAAGATGGAAAGCGCCGGTGTATCATCGATGAACAAAGGTGCTTCGGAAAGTTTTTTGATACGGGTATGTAGTTGTTGCAATTCGTGATCGGCAAGATTTCCTTTACGCAATTTATCTGCCTGCAATTCGGCTTCGGCAGCAATAAGACGATTCACCAATTGCAATGCCGACATCTCGAGCGAAAAAACGGCCACACCTTGATTGAAAAGCACTGCAGCATTGCGCGCCATACTCAATACAAATGCGGTTTTACCCATACCCGGACGAGCAGCAAGCACGACCATGTCAGAACGTTGCCAACCTGAAGTAATGCGATCGAGTTCGGTAAATCCTGTGGCCACACCGGAAATTCCATCCATGTGTCCCTTTGCCTTTTCAATTTCATCAATGGCCTGAAGTATCAGTTTATCCATCGACTCGTAATCCTTGCGGATATTTCCCTGCGTTACTTTGTATAGTTCACCTTCGGTTTTATCCATCAAATCGAAAACATCCGAAGTTTCTTCGTAGGCTTCCTTAATGGTTTCGCTTGAAATTCGAATCAGTTCGCGCATGATGTGTTTTTGCGAAATGATCCGCGCATGGTATTCCACATTCGCTGCAGAAGCCACACGATTGGTGAGTTGCGAAATATAAAACGGACCACCTACCACGTCCAATTCACCCTTCTGACGCAAACGTGCGGTTACAGTGAGGATATCGATAGGCTGTGATTGCTGAAACAATTCACTTATGGCTTGAAAAATCCTTTGGTGAGCATCTTTGTAAAAACTCTCCGGTTTAAGGATATCAATGGCATCGTTTACTGCATTTTTTTCCAGCATCATCGCACCCAACACCGCTTCTTCTAAATCCAATGCTTGTGGAGGCAATTTTCCACCTTCAATGGAAATGTTTGCTGTATTTGTTTTGGGACGAAATACGCTTCTTTTGGAATCGCTCTGCCGCTCTTTTTGTTCTTCCATGGTCCAAAAATATTCTCTCACACAACGTCACGCTGTGCGTAATTTTTTTCTTTCTGAAAAGTTTTGAAAAGGGCTTTTCAACAATTGTTAATTGCCTTAGCCTAAGTCATGCCTAAAGATACGCCAATTTCACGTATTTTTAAGCATGAGGTTACGCATTACTGCACTGATGCTGATGGGTTTGTCGATTACGGCCTGTAAAAAGGACCTTGACACCCAATTACCATCCGTAAGCATTATCGCCCCCGGATCAAATGCTACACTTCAAATTCCGGTAAGTTTTGTGGTTAAAGCAAACGTAAGCGATGAAACGCGTTTGGAATGGATTTCCGTGCAAGTGGTCACTCCCGGCGGACAATCCAAAGCCTCCTCCTCCATTCCCGTCACAGGAAATTCAACCACCGGGCAAACCGTAATTACTGTTGATGATCCCTACATCGAAACCGGAACTTATTATGTAAGGGTAACCGCATTTGATGGAACGAATGAAAAAAGCAGTTCGGTTCCGATTACATTATTACAAACACCGCTTTCCACGGAAGAGGTTTACGTGCTGACCAAAAACGGAAGCCAAACCAAATTTTCCTCCCTCACCGGAACGTCCTTCACCGATTTTTTCACGATACCCTGCGACCGAAAAATGAGCGCCATCAATCCGCGGAACAAGCATCTGGCTATCGTCCCCAACTCAGGCGATGCAAGGGTTTTTGAACTCCTATTTGGCAATCAACATTATGACCTAAGCGAGTTCAACAGTTTTGTTGTTCCCTATTTTCAATTCCTCAATTACGATCGCAATTCGGGGCTTTTATGGGTTGGAATGGCCAATGGAAAAACATTTGGAATTCAGTCCAACGGACAAACGGTATACAACCTCCAGGCAGCTACAAATCGCGTGGCAAGAGCCATCAGTGCGGAGGATAATTTTGTTTTTCAATACGAATACAACCCCATTGCATCAACGCACCACTTCTCCTATTACTACAAAACTTCCGGATTACTCAAATACTCGCAGCCCCTTGGTTATGCTGTTTCGCAAGTATTTGAAACCGGAAACAATGAAGTTTTGCTTTTTGCTGAATCGGGAGGAAATACCCATGTATTGCATTTTGATCGCATACAGGAAATCGTGGATGCAGACATTGATTTAGGAAGTATGGATTTGCAAAAAGTCATCTCGGTGGACGATGATCTTTTCATACTTGCACACAGCAATGGCATTCACCTTTACCAATACAGCACCAATACGCTTGGGCAAATCATCAATGGAATACAGGTATACGATATGGATTTCGATCCGGTTAACGATAAAATTTACATTCCTCAGGGAAATACGCTGAAATGCTATCAATACCCTACAGGCAATTTCATTCAGGATTTTGCGGCAAGTGATAGTATTTATGCTGTGCATTTGTTGTTTAACCGTTAATGGGAATAATTTTTGTAGTAATGTTGCGTATTCATTTGTGCCATAAAACCGAATCATGAAATTGAAATTCTTCACCCTGATCCTTTTCTGTTTCACTGTAAGTCAAGCTACAGCCCAAATACGCGATTCCACCAGATACGGAAACTCACCTTACTACAATAAGGAAAAAGAAAAAGACGATAATGATTTATCGGATTTAACCTTTGCCCAAAGATGTTACGCAGGTGGCAACTTGAGTTTGAACCTGGGTACTTACGGATCCTATATTGAAATCAGTCCCATTTTCGGTTACGCCCTTACGCCGGCGCTTTCGGTAGGGGTTGGAACAACGTATAAATATTTTTCGGGATTCAGTGGTTACTCCGGTTCCAACTACAGCACCAGTGCTTATGGTGTAAGTACTTTTGCCCGCTTGTTGCTCGGACAACGCTTTTTGGCTCAGGCAGAATTTGAAACACTCAATACGGATGCATGGGATATTTACACGAGAACTTATACCCGCAAATGGATTCCGGTTGGATGCGCAGGATTAGGATTACGCCAAGGAAGTGATTACAATGCCTATTCTTATTTTTTATTGATGTATGATTTCATAGGCGATCCAAATTCTCCTTATCCCTATTCACCTTTTATTTTAAAAGCCGGATTGGTATTTCCAATTGCCCGATAAACTAATACGTTTTAGTAGTTTTTGTTGTCCTCAATTTTTCCACAACACATGGTCATGTAAAAGTTGCGCACTATTTTAGTACGACTCTACTGCCATGAAAAAACATTACTTGCTGCTTTGCACGATTTTTTTCGTTTGCTATTCCATTTCGCTTAACGCACAAAACCCATTCGCTACTCAGTTTGCCAATGCCTATGCACAATTTCCGGATGTCCCAAAAGGCATGTTGGAAGCTGTAGCTTGGTCGAACACCCGCATGACACATCTCGATGCAAGCGAACCTGAAGGATGTTCGGGTTATCCGAAAGCATGGGGTGTAATGGGATTAACCTGGGATGGTAAAAACTATTTCCGCGAAAATCTTCTTACCATTTCTGAATTGTCTGAATTCACCCCACAACAAATCATACAATCGCCGGAAAATTCCATTCTTGCTTATGCCAAAGCCTACCAAATTTTAGTGCAACGAAAAAAAAGAAACTTGACTTCTTTGCATGAATTCTCTACCCGATTGCATGAAGCTGTCCTTGCTGAATTATCGGAAATTCCTGATTCGGGCACGGTTAATCAGTTTGCTTTCGAAACACAGGTTTATCAGATTTTCCGCTTTTTGAACGATCCTGAAATGGCTGCCAAATATGGATTTCAGGTGTACAACATCCAACTTGAAAAACATTTCGGAAGTAATTTTCACATATTGTCCGCATCCAAAATCATTTTTGATGAAAATGGAATTCGCAATGCAAACGGACAATATTACGCTCATCAGGAATTGCAAACCCGATCAACGGAATACGGTCCTGCGATCTGGACACCCGCTCCTTCTTGCAATTACAGCAGCAGAAGTGGCACACCCATTTCCGCCATCACCATTCACACCATTCAAGGAACCTACGCAGGAGCCATTTCATGGGCGCAAAATTGTGCATCAAGTGTTTCTTACCATTATGTATTGAGAAGCAGTGATGGTCAGGTTACCCAAATGGTTGCCGAAGCCAACAAAGCCTGGCATGTAGGCTCAGAAAATCCTTATACCATCGGCTATGAACACGAAGGTTATGTGAGTCAGAACACTTGGTACACATCAGCCATGTACAATGCATCAGCAGCTTTATCGCGCGACATTTGCAACAGCGGATACGGCATCAATCCGCTTCGTACTTTTTTCGGCGCAGCAACAACCGGAACAAACGTCATTGGAAATTGCACCAAAATAAAAGGTCACCAACATTACCCCAACCAAACCCATACCGATCCCGGAATTTATTGGAACTGGGAATTGTATTATCAACTCATCAACAATGCACCTTCCCAAACCACACTCAGTGCAACAAGCGGAACCTTATACGATAGTGGCGGATCATCGGGGAATTACAGCAATGATGAACGTTACTTCAGACTCATCCAACCTACTGGTGCAAGTTCTGTAACACTGAATTTTTCTGCATTCAGCACAGAGGCCAATTGGGACTACCTCTACATTTATGATGGAGCTACCAACGCAGCACCTTTGATTGGCGTATATACCGGAACCAATTCTCCGGGAACTATTACTTCCACAGGAGGATCATTATTACTCGAATTTCGAAGCGATTGCGCAACAACTACATCAGGATGGATTGCCAATTGGACAAGCACCGTGAGTGTTCCTCCAACTGTAGATATTACAGCGCCTACCACACAAGTAAGTGTTCCAAATACATGGGTAACACAAAATTTTACAGCAACATTTTCAGACGCAGATAATACCGGAGGCAGCGGATTGGAAAAAGCATTTTATCAAATCATCGATTTCGACGGGAGCGATTGGAGAGCAAATGCCAACAATGGATTTTTCTCCGACAATTTTGATTTGGCCAACATTCATGCCGACTGGACAGAAATGTCGGGAACATGGAACATCGTAAACGGTGAACTTGTGCAAAGCGATGAGTCCAACGGAAACACCAATCTCTACGCCTTCCTCGATCAATCCCTCAGCAACCGCTACCTCTACCATTGGTCAGGAAAAATGGAAGGAACCGGAACCAATCGTCGCGCAGGACTGCATTATTTCTGCGATGATCCGACTTTGAGCAACAGAGGAAATTCCTATTTCGTTTGGTTTAGATTGGACAATGACAAAGTACAGATCTACGAAGTGGTGAATGATGTTTTCACCTTGATGGATGAAGTCAGTTTCAATTTCAATGCCGGACAATGGTACGACTACAAAATCATTTACGATCGTATTACCGGAAAACATCAAGTGTTCATTGACAATGTACTTGTGCAAACCTGGACAGATACTACTCCTTATGCAAGCGGTGATTACATTTCTTTTCGCAGCGGCAATTGCCTTTATGCAGTGAACAACCTTAAAGTATACCGTTCGAGATTTCCGTCATTAACCGTAAACGTTGGAGCAAGCAATGATTTACGTTACCAAAATACCAATCCATCTACACCTGCAGGAAGGATTAAATCTATGGTGATTGACAGCGCCGGAAATTTATCTTCCATTGCGTATCAAGACGTGAACGTAGACTGGACAGCTCCAGATGATATTGCCACCGTAAACGATGGTCCTGCCACAGATATTTCCATTACCACCAACAACACCGAATTGCAAGCCAACTGGACAAATTCTTTTGATCAACATTCGGATGTTGCGCGGTATTGGTATGCCATTGGAACCAGTCCGGGTGCTACAAATATTTTAAACTGGACAGATAATTATTGGTACGACACCGTGCGGGTTACGGGTCTTTCGCTGAGTTATGGAACAACTTATTATTTTTCCGTGAAAGCAGAAAACGGAGCAGGATTGATGTCGAATGTTACCAGTTCAAACGGTCAGTTGCTCCAAGCGCCAAGCAATCCGCCCATTGCCAATTTCATTAGTGGAAATACTTTTGTGTGTGCAGGTTCAGGCATTACTT
>JBIKKU010000079.1:0-10296 GCA_044360245.1 Flavobacteriales bacterium
TCCCTGATACAAGGCTTTTGGACCATGCAAAACTCCGCCAACTCCGGCAAATACATAAGATTTAAAATCTACACGATACCAACCTCTTCCTCCAACGTCGTTGGAATTGTAAACATATACCTCACCGCGACCCGAAAATTCCAGCATGTCGTTACGGAAACTAAGGTTGCGACCTACACGTCCGCGATTGGTAGAAAGACTGTCAGCACCTTGAATACGACCATAAATCAAATCAGCGCGAACTGAAACGTAATTGTTCAGCTTGTAACGAGCGAAACCTCCAATGGCCCAACGGGTTTGGTTCATTTTCATGTCCCATACGAATGGGCGCTCCGTTTTATCTTTTCCGCCAATTTCACCCAGGTAATTGGAAACACCCAAATTGAAACCTAAATCGAAACGGTAAAAAGAACTCATCTGAGCGCCGGCATTTAGCGTCAGAAGAATAAAAACAAGAAAAGCCAATCGTTTAGTCATAGTTCACTCCGGCAAATAGTCTGTAAATATAACGCATTTAATTACACCGAGCAAGTTCACGAAAAGGACATAAAACTTTAGATTTAGGCCTTCATACTAATTCTATGGAAACGAATCGAATTACAGAACTTTTCAACATAAAATACCCTGTCATTCAGGCAGGTATGATCTGGTGTTCGGGCTGGGAATTGGCATCTGCAGTGAGCAATGCCGGAGGTTTGGGCATCATTGGCTCCGGTTCCATGTACCCTGAAATCCTCCGCGAACAGGTTAAAAAATGCAAAGCCGCTACCAACAAGCCCTTTGCCGTAAATCTGCCCATGTTGTACCCCGACATCGATAAACACATCCAAACCATTATCGACGAAAATGTCCCCATTGTATTTACCAGTGCGGGAAATCCGAAAACGTACACCAAAATGTTGAAGGACCATGGAAAAATTGTGGTTCATGTGGTAAGCTCTTCCAAGTTTGCGGTGAAAGCTCAGGAAGCCGGTGTTGATGCAGTTGTTGCTGAAGGATTCGAAGCAGGTGGACACAATGGCCGAGAAGAAACCACCACTTTATGCTTGATTCCCATGGTGCGCAAAGCGGTTTCCATACCTGTTATTGCTGCAGGGGGAATTGGCAATGGAGCACAAATGCTGGCAGTGATGAATATGGGGGCAGATGCCGTGCAAGTAGGAAGTCGATTCGTGGCCTCCGAAGAATCTTCGGCACACCTTAATTTTAAACAATCCGTCATTTCCACCAAAGAGGGCGATACCGTGCTTACGCTTAAAGAAATTACTCCTGTTCGTTTGATCAAAAATGCCTTTTACAAAAAAGTGGAAGAAGCTTATGCAAAAGGCGCCAGTAAAGAAGATCTCGAACAATTGCTTGGGCGCGGAAGAGCAAAAAAAGGAATGTTTGAAGGTGATCTGGAAGAAGGCGAATTGGAGATCGGACAAATTTCCGCTGCATTTGATGAAATTTTACCTGCTTCAAAAATTGTGGAGAACCTTATTCGCGAATACAATCAGGCACTCGAAAAATCACGTCATTTCCCCATTTACAGCATTTAATTTTTATGATACAATTTGATCGTTTCACACTTTCCAATGGCCTTCGGGTTTTGGTGCATAAAGACAATTCCACTCCGATTGTTGCTTTCAATTTACTATATGATGTCGGGGCGAGAGATGAAGATGAAAGCCGAACCGGATTTGCCCATCTTTTCGAACACCTTATGTTTGGTGGATCGGTGAATATTCCGGATTTCGACAAACCATTGCAGGCAGTTGGCGGACAAAGCAATGCCTTTACCAATAACGACATCACCAATTATTACGTGACCCTTCCAAAACAAAATCTGGAAACGGCATTCTGGCTCGATTCAGACCGTATGCTTAGTTTGGGATTTTCGGAAAAGAGTTTGGAAGTACAACGCAGTGTGGTGATTGAAGAATTCAAACAACGTTACCTCAATCAGCCTTATGGCGATGTATGGTTGCTTTTAAGACCATTGGCCTATCAAGTGCATCCATATAAATGGGCAACCATCGGGAAAGAAATCAAACACATTGAAGACGCCACACTTGAAGATGTAAAACATTTTTTTGGCAAACATTATGTTCCATCCAATGCTATATTATGTGTTGCAGGTGATGTAAAAACTGAAGAAATAAAAGCGCTTTGCGAAAAATGGTTTGCACCTATTCCCGATAAAAAACGCGCGCCTCGTCAACTCCCCAAAGAACCCGAACAAACTGAGCCACGCAGCCTAAGCGTTGAGCGCGATGTTCCTTTTGATGCGCTTTATCGAGCTTACCACATGGGCAAACGTACAGACTCCTCCTTTTACACCATTGATTTAATTTCGGATATTTTATCGCGTGGAAAATCTTCGCGCTTGTACAATGCATTGGTGCGTGAACAAAAATTGTTTTCGGAAATCAATGCCTACATCATGGGCGATTTTGATGAAGGTTTGTTTGTGATTTCCGGAAAATTGAATGAAGGTGTTGAAATGAAATCAGCAGAAAATGGATTGGACGCCGTGCTGAAAAACATCCAGGAAAATACCATTCAGGAACAAGAATTGGAAAAAGTAAAAAACAAAGTGGAAGCGACCAAAGTGTTTAACGACATGAGTGTTTTAGACAAAGCCATGGAACTTTGTTTCTTTGAATTATTGGGCGATGCAGCGATGGTCAATCAAGAAATCGAAAAATACAGAGCCGTTACTTCGAACGACATTCAAGCAATGGCAAACCAACTGCTTCGTCCGGAAAATTGTTCCACCCTTTATTACCTCGCCAAAAGAAAATGAGCACACTCAACCGCACCATAGCCCCTCAGGCACATGCCATTCACAAGGTGGATCTTGTTCAGCCTACCAAAAAACAATTGAACAATGGGACTCCCTTTTATGAATTGAAAGCAGGTTCACAACAAGTGCTTCGACTCGAATTTATTTTCAGTGCCGGAACGCGTTTTCAATCCAAACCCTTGGTTGCCTCTTTTGCCAATGCCATGCTGGTGGAAGGAACATCCAAAAAATCGGCCATGGAAATTGCAGAAGCATTCGATTATTACGGTGCTTTTGTTGCGCCCGAATTCGATAACGATCGTGCAGGAATTACGCTACATAGCTTATCGCATACTTTTCCAAAAGTGTTTCCATTGTTGGCCGAAATTTTGGAAGAGGTAAGTTTTCCGGAAAATGAATTGCGCACCAACTTGAACAACGGTCGCCAGAAATACATGGTGAACGCAGAAAAAGTGGATGTGATGTCGCGCAAAAAATTCATGGAAGCCATTTTCGGAAAGGGGAATCCTTACGGAATGCAGGCAGAAGTGGAGGATTTCAACAACATTTCTCGACAGGATCTAATCGATTTTTACCAAAATTTTTACCGCAACGGAGAGCTTACCATACTTGCTTCCGGACAATTCGGTGATGAGGTTTTTCAAATGGTAAATGCACTTTTGGGAAATCGTTCAACCGGAAAAATACCTTCGGAAAATGATGCCTTGTTTACTTTTCCTGCACCAGAAAAAATTTTCGTTCCAAAAGATCAGGCCATTCAAACCGGAATACGGATTGGCCGACAAATGCTGAAAAAAAATCATCCTGATTATCCTGCCATGCAAGTTTTGAATACGGCACTTGGCGGATATTTTGGTTCGCGACTCATGGCCAATATTCGCGAAGACAAAGGCTACACTTATGGCATCGGTTCGGCGGTTGCTGCACTCGAAAAAAGCGGATATTTTTTCATTGCCACCGAGGTTGGAGCTGATGTGGCCAATGCAGCGGTGGAAGAAATTTATAAAGAACTTGCCCGACTCAGAAATGAACCTATTCCAAAAGAGGAATTGCACATGGTCACCAACTACATGTTAGGCTCCTTCTTGCAGAACTCCGATGGACCATTCGCCATGGCCGATCGCTTCAAGGGAGTGCTGTTTCATGGATTGGACTACACCTATTATGATCGACTCCTCGAAACCATCAATTCCATTCGTCCGGAACGCTTGATGGAACTCGCAAATCAAAACCTTAAAGATCAAGACCTTACAGAGGTTCTTGCGGGAAAAAAGTAAACACGAGCAACGGAAGGATTTATTTCACGTCATTTCATAACAAAACGCCCTGTTTTCGCGTTTGAATACTGGTTTTGAACCACAACATCAAGGCATATCTCCCTCAGGGATTCGAACGACTGTTTTTGGTCGTCCTTGTTGTTTTTTGCCTGATTTTACCTCAAAAGTCAAGCGCGACGCACCTTTTAGGAGGTGATATCACCTGGGTTTGCGATGGCGCAGGTAACCATGTTTTCCAATTAAGGGTTTTTCGTGATTGCAGCGGACCATCCATCGGAACAGCCGGGCAATCGCTCAGGGTTTGGAACCATCCCACCATCAATCAAATTCCCCTCACCTTTGTAACTAGTTCGGATTTATCTCCTACTTGTACTCCGGTTGTTGGTGGTCCTGCTCAAATTCTTTGCAGTTCAGGTTCCTCAAGTGCTATTGAAGAATACATTTTCAAATCAGCTCCCATTCAATTAAACGCTGTTCCTCCTGCCGCAGGATTTGCTTTTACCTGGGATGCATTTTCGCGTCCGAACTCCGATAATCTCTTAAATGCCGCGAATTTCGGATTAACACTGCGTTCCATCATGTATGCCTACAATGGCAGCAATAGTAGTCCTTGTGTCGACAATTCACCACAATTCACAGCCAGTCCGAACTACATTGTATGCGCCGGAAAACCTTTTGTTTACGCGCAGGACGCTTACGATCCGGATATCGATTCTCTGGTTTTTTCATTTGGAAATCCTTTGGATCAAATTTCTACGGGAACATTTAATCCTCCGGGAAGTCCACTTAGCGTTCCTTTTCAAGCCGGATATTCATTTTCCAATCCCATGCCGGATGTTTCTTTTAATGCAGGAAATATTCCCGCAAGTTTAGATCCGGTAAATGGAAATATCAGTTTCACTTCTTTTACGCAAGGAAAATTCAATGTCGTTACCAAAGTACAATCCTACCGTCAGGGACAATTAATTTCTGAAGTATACCGCGAAGTGCTATTGGCAATTTTGGCTTGCGGTCCGAACGAAGCGCCAATTGTAACTCCTCCGTTTGCCGCCGGAACATCTTGGTCGGCAAGCTTTATTGCAGGCTCCAACATCACTTTTAATCTCGCCTCCAACGATCCCGAACTGTTGCAAGATGGCTCTCCGCAATCCAATACGGTTACGGCAACCGGACTACAATTTGGAACAGGTTTTACCAATGCTTCAAGTGGTTGTTTAAATGCGCCTTGTGCAACACTCAACAACAGTTTACCACAAAGCGGAGTTCAAGGTGTATCCACACAATTCAACTGGGGAACAACTTGCGATCATCTTCCTTCCGGAGCAAATGCTGCGAATTACACATTCACATTTCGTTTCAGCGACGATTATTGCAGCGTACCCGGAATTACCAGTGCAACCGTAAACATTACCCTTCTTGCACCTCCTGCTGTTAATGCTCCTCAATTGCATTGCGCCGATGTTGCGCTCAACGGAGATGTTACACTTACATGGACTTCTCCTGCCGACCCTTACAATACATTTTCAGAATATCAGGTGTACAACAACGGAACCTTAATCGGAACCATTCCAACGCTTGCAAGCACTTCCTTTACGCATGTCGGAGCGGATGCGCATTTGGGTCCGCAGTCCTATCACATCAAAGTCATTAGCGGATGTGATGGAAATTTAAGTTCCATTTCAGACACCATAACTTCCATGTATCTGCAGGTAAACAATCCGGGAAATGGAACAGCGCAATTGATCTGGAATCCTTTGATTACTCCACCTGCAGCTTCCTCATCCGGTTATTATCAGATTTATCAGGAATATCCGCTGGGCACATGGACCTTGATCGATTCTGTTCCTTTGGGGACCAATGTTTATGTAGATACCATTTCGGTTTGTGATGATACTTTGAATTACCGTATTACCATTGGCGATGCGGTTGGTTGTTTATCGAACTCTTCCATAGATGGTGATCGCTTTACCGATTTGCTTGCCCCATACATTCCAATCAATACTGTTGTAACTGTTGATACTGCAACAGGATTATCTCAAATCAATTGGAATGTCAATCCATCAGGCGATACTCAGGGCTACATCATCTTAATTGAAACTTCGCCGGGAAACTGGATGATTTTGGATACTGTTTTGGGGATAAACAACACTACTTTCATCAATCCAACTTCGAATCCGGGTGGACAGAGTGAAAATTACGGCGTTGTTGCGTTCGATAGCTGCTACTCAGGAAGCCCTGCCGTACCAAACACTTCCGCGATGAGTAGTCCGCACCGCACGATTTACCTCAACCACGTTTACAACATTTGTGAGCAATCCATTTCATTGAGTTGGAATACCTATAACGGTTGGACTGCCGGTGTTTCTTCTTATGATTTATATGCCAGCGAAAATGGTGCTGCTTATGCTTTGATTTATTCCGGAAATGGAACTTCGTTTTTGATGGAAAACATTAACAGGAATTCCGGTTATTGTTTTGTGGTAATTGCGAATCAGAACAATTCAACCATACGTTCGCTTTCCAACAAACGATGCGTAAACACACCTGCTCCGGGCGGACCATCATGGTCGTACCTCAGCACTGCAACTGTTGAAAATGGTGTAATCGAAGTGCACTGTCTTGGCGATCTTTCTGCCCCATCGCATTATTACCGCATTGAAAGAAGTGATGATGCTGCAGGTCCTTTTACCAACCTAGGAATGGTACAAGTAGTTTCAAATCCTGTAGTATTTTACGATTACAATGCTGACCCCGACATTGCAAGTTATTATTACCGTGCAATTGCAACAGACAGTTGCGGTGCGGATTTAATCACTTCCAATTTAGGCAGAACCATTTTTCTCACGGTTACACCAAACCATGTTGCATTGCTGAATACGCTGCAATGGAATCATTACGAAGATTGGGATGGCAATTTGGTAGAATACCGAATTTACAGAAGCGTAAATGGTGTTTTTGATCCAACTCCTGTTGGCATTGTGCCTGCAACACAACGGTATTTTGAGGACCATGTGGAAGATCTTTTAAGTGCCAGCGGTGAATTTTGTTATTACATCGAAGCAGTGGAAGATGTGAATTCCTACGGCATATCTGCGCTCAGTCATTCCAACATTGCCTGCGCTAAAATTCAACCCTTGGTATGGGTTCCAAATGCTTTTATGGTCAACGGAAACAATCCGATCTTTTTACCGGTGATTAGTTATGTTGATTACAGCAATTATACGTTTCGGATTTTCGATCGATGGGGTGAATTGATTTTCCATACCGATCAAATCGGAAACGGTTGGGACGGAAACCACAAGGGAGAATTAGCTCGCGAAGGTGTTTATGTTTGGACACTCGAATTTGATGATGGTAGTGGTCAGCACTACGAAAAAAGAGGATTTGTCACTTTATTGATAAAAGGAAAAGAATGAAACCCATTTTTTTATTTGGTCTTCTAGGCATGTTGATTTTACCTGCTTGTAAAAAAAACAAGGAGCTTCAAATCACCATCAAAGGACAGGTAACCCACTCCACCGACGGCACACCTGCTGCGGGGATTCAAGTGAAGTTTCAATACCAGGGAATTTCAAATTCAACCGTAACTTCTGCCTATACCACATTGGGTTCAACCACCACAGACGCTTCAGGGAATTATTCTTACACATTCGAAAAACAAGCCGCATCCAAATACCGCATTCAATTGAATTCATCTTTTCATTTTGCAGCAGAATCTGAAGAAGCAGCTGATAATTTCAGTGCAACACAAGACAATATTCGAAATTTAAATATTGCCCCCTTGGGTTGGTTCTCTATTCGCATCACCAATGCAAATCCGGTGAACTCCTCCGATCAAATCATCTACCAAAACAATACTGAAGCATCGAATCCGGTTGGATGTTGTAACAACAATGCCATTGCGCTTACCGGAACAAGCATTGACACCATTTTGGTTTGCAAACGCTATGGAGGCTCACGTGTTCGTTTTACATGGAACGTTTCCAAACTCACCGGAAACACCAACAACACGGATTCCATTTTATGCCCGAAATTCGACACGGCTTATTATCAGCTCAATTATTGAAGTGCCTCTTCTCGCGCTCAGTATTTTTACTGAGCCTGTTTTTTTTAGAATGCTGATTTCCCTGAATTTTCGAATCCATTGACCATTTTCAGTTTTAAGGGCTGATTTTTGATTAATTTAAAATATCAATTCGGGACTTTGAAACTCAAGACTCGCATACTTACACTACTTGCTCTTTTTACTTGCCTGACATCTTTTGCTCAGGACAATGCAGAAGAGGTGGGGAAATACCGCAAATTCCTTAAGGATGCAATGGATGTTGCTGTAATGGATTCTGCTGAATTCTTTTTCAAAGAACGTAATTACGACGCTGCAATTTTGCGCTACGAAAAACTGAGTGTAAAATATCCCAAAGAAGAGTATCTGCTTTATAAAATTGGTGTGGCAGAATTGAACCTACCCGATGGCTTTCCGAAAGCCCTTGAGCATTTCAGCAGAATCGATATTGAAAATTTTCATCGCGACCACTCCTTGTTTTATTATGGGAGAGCATTGATGATGAATTATAAATTTCAGGAAGCCATTGACATGTTTAAAAAATACATGGAAGACAAATGGTCGAGTTTTGAAAAACGTGCAGAAGCAGAAAAATTCATTGTCAATTGTCAGAATGGAATTAACCTCATGTTATCGCCGGTGGAGGTTACCATTGAAAACATGGGACACCCCATCAACTCCAAAGGATCTGAATATGTACCATTGATCAATACCGAAGGAACCGTGATGATTTTCACCTACCGCGGACCAAATTCGATTGGCGGATTGCAACGGCCACTTGGACCTCTTTCACCACCCGAAGGCGAATACTACGAAGACATTGTCATCACTACCATGAACGATTCAGGAAAATGGATGCCCCCACGTCCCATCAGCGGACCCGTGAATTCTCTTGGGAATGATGCATGTATCTTTTTATCCGACGACGGATCGAAACTCTATTTATTTAAATCGGGAGAAGAAGATGAAGGTGCCATATATATTTCGCGATTGGATGGGATTACATGGGGACCACCGGAAAAACTTTACGGCAAAATAAATTCTCCCTGGTGGGAAGGAAGTATTTGTTTTTCTGCAGATGGACGCATTGCCATTTTCTCGAGTGAAAGACCCGGAGGTTTTGGCGGAAGGGATTTGTATTCTGCCGTTTTGCAAGCAGATGGAAGTTGGGGAGATGTGCGCAATCTTGGTCCGAACATCAATACCCCGGGCGACGATGATGCTCCTTTTTTACATCCATCTGGTGAGTTCATGATTTATTCTTCTACCGGTCACAATTCCATGGGTGGTTATGACATTTACCGATCTGAACTTATTCAGGATTCTACATGGTCGGTTCCGGCTAATGCAGGATTCCCCATTAATACACCGGGTGATGACAAATACTATGTGATTACCGGAGATGGTCAGTACGGTTATTATTCTTCTGGAAAAGCCGGTGGCTTAGGCGCTCAGGACATTTACCGTGTTGCTCCGGGATTGATTGGAAAAAAAGTGATCATGGTTCAGGTAAAAGGTACCATCACCCTTGATGATCAACCTGTAAATGCAGAAGTAAAAGTCACCTATTCGAATACCGGCGTAGTTCAAGGAATGTACAGCTCCAATTCGGTAACCGGAAAATACCTGGTAAACTTTTCCAAAGGAAGAGATTTAACGCTCACTTTTACCATTCCCGGATATCCGGAGCAAAAGAGGAAAATAAGTACCATGGCCATCGACACCTTTTACGAAAGTACCATTGATGTCCAGTTTTATTCCGAAGCCTACACCAAAAAACTTAATGCTAAAAAAGATTCCGTAATCGTTGCCGAGAAAATATCCGTGACTCCGGAAATGAAACAAAAAATCAATAAAGCAAAAGAACTATCACGCGAAGAAATTCTTGCAGGATATGGCGATCAAAAAATAGAAGGACTGATATTCCGTGTTCAAATTGGGGCATTTAGAATACCTCAGAATTTCGACTATACGCGTTTCTTAAAACTTGGGCAGGTTTACACCCAGCGCTTAAACGATGGCATCACGCGATTTACCATTGGTGAATTTGCTACCATTCGCGAAGCCTATGCTTTGGTGGATAGTGCACTTCAGGCGGGAATCAAAGGTGCTTTTATTACAGCCGAATACAAAGGCAAACGCTATTACATTCAGGAATTGATTGCCAT
>JBIKKU010000414.1:0-2748 GCA_044360245.1 Flavobacteriales bacterium
TTGAAGTTGATTTGAATAACAGTCCCGATCAGGTGGCACAAAACATGCCCGGCAAACATGTCGACATTCAGCTTATTCCTCTGGATTCCACAAAAGAGAAGGAATTGATGGAGCTTGAAAAAATTCCGAATGCTCGTTTTGTGTACAATGCACAAAGCGGAAAAGTCGATCTCGATCCGGAGATTTCGAAAGATTATTCCAAACAAATGAATTTCGTGCTCAAAGGCGATTCACTCGCTGCGGACAATAACGCGAACCAGGAAATGCCCGAAGAACCAGTGGTGGTAGCACGAAAAACTTTGGGTCCCAAAAAAGGCAATGGCCTTTGGTGGATTATTGGTGTATCGCTTGTTTTAGGACTTGCTGGTTTTTGGTGGTGGAGAAAAAACAAATAGACATTAGAACCAAACCGTAAGACTACTGCAAAACCACAGCATGGAATTTGTGTTTATGTTGTTTCCATCGTAAAAGCGCTTGTTTTCCGATTGAAAATAACGACCCTCAAAACGCAATAAAGATTTTGCATTTGGCGAAAAAGCATATCCTAAAGAGCCGCTGTAAACGGTGAATCCTGTTCCATTTCCGGCAATGGAACTCATTACTTCATCCGGGTCGGAAAAATATTCCACGCGCCCTGAAAAGGCGTGACGATCATTGATCTTATAACGTGCCTGCAAATTGAAATTGTACCAAAAAAGCTGATCGGCTGTTGTTGAATCGAGGCGGATGTTTTGTACTCCCACATAGGCACAAGAAGTTAGACTCCATTTTTTATTCGGAGCAAAAATCCAATAGATATCAGAAAAATAACGCGTGAGAAATTGATTTCCGTGACCTGACTCATCACCAATGTAGGTGTTCCAGTTGATAAGATTTTTTTCATTGGGACGGTATTCCAATTGTGTTCCCAAGGCTTTTCCGGTATTGTATTCGCGAATTTCTTGCCACCCATTCAAGCCGTATAGGTAAAGGTTGAGTTTGGAGGAGAGCGGAATGGAAAATTTTACGCCGCATAAATAATAGGGAACATATTCCGGCGCAAACGATCGGGTGTACATCAAATGGTCTTTGGAAATAGCACTTTCGTTGGTGTAGGGAGATCCCAGAATTCCGGCGTCCATCCAAATTTCTCTTTTTTTGGAAAGTTTGATTCCGGCATTGGCCTCGTACAAATAGCGCAATCCCGCAGGTTCGGCCGCGTAATTCGATTGCATGTAAGTTCCAAACGCAGGAACAACCCTACCACGAATCGTACTATCGCTGTAACGCACATCGATAAAGGCAAGGTTGATGTTCAGTTCATTTTGCCTGGCAGAAGAAACAAAATAAGGAATGTCATGTGCATCGGATGGGGTAGAAGTCCATCCGAAATAAGTGTCGATGTAACCGCCAATTGAGAAGTTTCCGATTTTCCCGCCGCCGGTGGTATCCAAGGTTGCGGTATTGGTGACTTGCGCAGACAATGCCAAGGAAATGAAGACAAGTGCAAATAGCACCAGGAATTTTAAACATAACTTCATGCCGAAAAATACACAATACAGATTTTTCAGCCTAACAGTTGCATCAGGAAATCAACTGCGCTTCGTCAGATTTTCTTCCTCAGCTTTTCGTTTTAATGCTTCGTTAAATTGCAGGAAGCCCTCTTTGGTACTAGGCTCAAGTGATTTCCATAATAGATTTACCAACATGCCGGTAAAATGTTCTCCATGAATCAATCTGGTGCTTTGTTCGCTTACTGGTTCCAATTCAAAAAAATGTTCGCCGTCAAAAATACCCTTTACAAGTAAAGATCCTTTCCAGCGGAATGCCTTGTTTTGCTCGTGTTCCAGAACAATCGGACGAAATACCATTCCTTTTTTTCCGGGAGGTTTGATGCGGACTTTAATTTTATTTCCGACTTCCGGATTTCCTTCTATTTCCTGAATAAAAGGATTCCAGGAAGGGAAATTTTTGAAATCCATTAAGATGTTCCAAATGACCTCTGCCTTTGCGTTGATGAGGATTTCGGTTTGAATTGTCTTTGCCATGTTTTTTGCGTTTGTAGGACACAAATTTCGCTCATCCAAGAATGGATGGTCTTGACAAAAATCAAGAACCGCTTTCCAGATGTTTTTTTCGCACCCTCGAAAAAGTTTCAGGGGTCATGCCCAACATGCTGGCAATGTATTGCAAGGGGACCTGATGCAGCAATTCTTTTTGGGTTTCAAAAAAACGTTCGTAACGTTCTTCTGCACTTAAAGAAAGATGAGCAAATACACGGTCTTCCAACATTACAAAACATTTGGCCAAAAATGCTTTTTCCAATTTGTTCCAATCCGGAATGATTTCCTGCAGATGCTCGTATTCTTTTTTGCGAATGGTAAATAAACCAACATCGCTTAGGCATTGGATGTGGAATCTCGAAGGACTTTGAAAAAGGAAAGAATTTAATTCGGTAACAAAATATCCCGGACTTGAAATCCATTGCGTGATTTCCGTTTTTGGTCCATCAGCATAGATGCGCATCAATCCTGAAGTAATAAACGAAAGTCGATCGCAATAATGACCTTGTTTCACCAGGAAATCACCTTTGTGCAAGGTTTCGGGCTCAAAAAAAGAAGCAACTTTTTCAAGGTCATTTTCATGCACTTGAAAAAATTGCTTCAGGTAAAAATGCAGCTCACTCATTTTTTGAAATGCATCACCAACATCACAATTCCTGCGATTACAGCGATGAGCATTAATATGAAGAATACAATTTTGAGTGTA
>JBIKKU010000080.1:0-10227 GCA_044360245.1 Flavobacteriales bacterium
CTAGCTTCCTATTATCAATACGGAAGATCGGTTTCTAACCAGCAAATCAGTGCCTTTTATGCGCAACCCGAAATCAAATGGGAAAAGAAGGAAAAAGCTTTTGTGCGTTTGGGAGCAGAATTGCTTAGCGGTCAAAATGTGTATGATACATTGGATAAAACCTATCGGTCATTTGTTCCCTTGTATGGTGTGGCACATCGCTTCAATGGTTATATGGATCAGTTTACTTCTTTTCCAAATGATTTGAATTCACGCGGATTATTTAACCCTTATTTATTCCTGAGCATTACACTGAATAAAAAACTATCGGTTCGTACAGATGTGCATGCCTTTTTTACCATGACAGAAGTACGTGATACCGATGGAGCAGCATTGAACGCGCTCATGGCTATTGAAAACGATTGGTTGCTGAATTATAAAATGAATGATGCAACAAATCTCGAATGGGGAGTTTGTTGGTTAGTCCCCGAACGTAGCATGGTCATGGTGAAGGGTGATGGCGTAGATGGAAAATTGAATTATTGGACCTACGTCATGCTTACTTTTCGCCCTACACTTTTTACAATCAAAAAAGAACTTAAATAAATATAAAAACCTCAATTATGGAGACGATACGATTAAGACATATTGGGTACGTTATCATTGCCCTAAAAATCATTTTGGTTGCATTTTTATTGATTAGTGTGCTACCTAATGCCAAAGAAGCATTTGTGTTTGACTCTACATTTTTGCAATTCATGCTAATTGGATTTGTTGCCCAAATTATAGATGGAACATTAGGAATGGCATATGGGGTGAGTTGCTCCTCCTTTTTATTGGGAATTGGAGTTCCTCCTGCTGTGGCCACGGCATCTGTTCATACAGCAGAAGTGTTTACCACCGGAGTTTCTGGTTTGGCACATATCCGACTTCGAAACATTGACAAAAAGTTGTTTTTTAAATTAGGAATTGGCGGAATTATAGGAGCATCCATTGGGGCATTTTTAATTTCCGATGTATTGGATGGAAAAATGGTTAAGCCTTACATCGCTGCTTATTTGTTAATTCTTGGTATAGTAATTCTTGTAAAAGGTTTGCGCAATAAACAATCCAAAGCATCCAATGAGATTAAACGTACTGGATTGCTTGGTTTTTTTGGTGGATTTCTTGATGCAATAGGAGGTGGTGGATGGGGTCCATTGGTAACATCGAATCTTATTCAGAAAGGAAAAGATCCGGGATTGATGATTGGAACAGTGAACACTGCTGAATTTTTTATTTCGTTTGTGAGTACAGGTGTTTTTCTGTTTTTTGTGGCAATTGATTCCTGGATGGTTATACTTGGATTAATCCTTGGCGGCGTAATTGCAGCTCCAGCAGGTGCCATTCTTGCAAAGAAAATTCCAAAGAAATCTTTGATGATAATGGTTGGAATTGTTGTTGTAACAACTTCACTCATTACCATTTACAAGGCATTTTTCTGATCCAACGCATTACTTATCTTTGAGCCGGTAATCATACTGCCGGCTCACATGGGTAAAATCGGTTTTCTTGAAGGAGCGCTTATCATCCTGGGTATTCTCTGGTTGTTGGGGATATTTCGTGGCTTTGTAATTCCGGTGACCATAAAAACCCAAAGGGAAAACCCGCCACCGCCACCGACTGTAAAGCCTCAAAAACAGGTTAGTCCGAAATATGGCGATGATCAGTCCGAATATGTGGATTATACCGAAATCAAGGATTAATTCCTGATTCCCTCTAAAATCAGCCCTTTTTTATACATTTTTCACAATTTAGAAATGGTTCATTAAGTCCCTTTTCGCCCTGTGATTCGCAGATTTCTTTACTTTTACGCTTTCCCCAATACGGAAGCATGAAGAATTTTGATTTCAAAAAACTACTGCCTTACGCGGCAGCTTTGATCGTTTTTGCAGCGCTCACTCTTTCTTATTTCAAACCCATTACCGATGGATACGAGTTGCGTCAGGTCGACGTGAACAACTACAAAGGTATGGCCAAGGAAATTCACGATTTCAGAGCCATGTATGGAACAGATCCTTTGTGGACCAATTCCATGTTCGGTGGAATGCCGGCTTACCAGATTGATGTGAAGAATGAGACGAATTTTCTGTTGACTTTCGATCGTTTCCTTCAAGCCGGATTTCCGGGAGTCGTCGGATATTTCTTCTTGTTATTCATCGGATTTTTTATCCTCTTGTTGTGCATGAAAGTCGATCCTTGGCTTGCGGCCATTGGTGCCACGGCTTATGCATTTTCTTCGTATTTCATCATTATTGTAGAAGCCGGACACAATACCAAAGTCCACGCCCTTGCTTATGCGCCCGCGGTTTTGGGAGCTTTCCTAATGCTCCTTCGCGGTAAAATGTGGCTTGGCGCGGCATTGTTTACCTTCTTCATGGGACTGCAATTGATGTCCAATCACGTGCAAATCACTTATTACCTCTTCATGCTCATGTTCATCATTGGTATTGGAGAATTCATTACTGTGCTCATGCGCAAAGAAGGATTGATGCCCTTTTTTACACGCACCGGGTTTATGATTATCGGCGTTGGATTGGCTGTGATGGCGAACTCTTCCAACCTTTGGAATACCTACGAGTACGGAAAAGATACCACACGTGGACCGTCTGAATTGACCATTACTCCCGACGGAAAACCAATGGCAGCAGAAAAAGGTCTTGATTTGGAATACATGACCCAATGGAGTTATGGAATTGATGAGTCCTGGTCTTTTGTATTTCCATCGGCAAAAGGTGGTAATTCCCGATTTATTGGTGACCTGCAGGATAAAAACTTTAAATCGACCAAAGCACTGAGTCCGCAAAACAAAAACCTGATCATCCAATTGGCGCAAATGTCGCAAAGTTCCGGTGGTCGCGAAGGTTATGTGTTTAACGGATATTGGGGCGATCAACCATTTACATCCGGTCCTACTTACATGGGCGCATTGATTGTATTCCTTTTTGTTTTGGCATTTGTGTTTGTGAAGGATCCGATGAAATGGGCAATTCTGATAGGATGCTTAATCTTCCTGATGTTAGGATGGGGTAAAAATTACCTTGGCTTTACAGAGTTCTTTGCTAATTATTTCCCGGGATACAATAAGTTCCGTTCGGTATCCATGATTTTGGTATTGCTCGAATTGGCCATGCCGTTTATGGCTATTCTTTTTATCAAAGAATTGGTAGAAGACCGCGAACGTTTTGTACGTGAGAAGAAAAAGTTTTTGATTGCTTCAGGTGCCACTTTTGGTGTATTGCTTTTGGTGTACGCTATGCCAACCACTTTCATTGAATTCATGAGTCTGGAAGACAAAAACTTTTTTGCTGCATTCGGTGCTCAGTTTTCGGGATTGGAAAATGAAATTCTCGACTACCGCATTTCTGTTTTCCGCGGAGATGCTATGCGTTCACTTGGAATCATTGCTGCAGGTTTTGCTTTGATTTATTTGTTTGTAGTTGGAACACTCAACAAATACATCATGTATGGAGGAATTGGGGTTATTGTCATTGGCGATTTATATTCTTTCGACCGTCGTTTTCTGAATGAAGAAAAATACGAAGGCGAATACATTTCATGGCAGAAAAAAGGTGCCTATCCTTATACTCCGGATTATGGCGATTTTGATGTGTTCCAAAGAGAAACGCAAGCAGATCCTTTGTTGATGAAAAAAGTTCAGGATGCATTAACCGGTTTGGATATTCAAGGTTTAAGTCAGCAAGACGCACAACTCAAACAACTGAATGAGGCTGCGTTCCCAACGCTGAATTTCAATACCAATTACCGTGTTCTTGAACTTACCGATCCGTTTAACTCTTCGCGCATTGCCTATTTCCATAAATCTGTTGGTGGTTACCACGGTGCGAAACTGAAACGTTATCAGGAATTGATTGAGTTTGCCATCAGCCGCGAAAGCGAAATGATCCGCAATGTGTTTGGTCGTTTGATGCAGGATACTTCCTTGAACCAACAAGTATTGCCGGATGTGATGGCATCGATTGGTTTGTTCGATCGTACACCGGTACTGAATATGTTGAACACCAAATACATCAAGTTGCATCCCAAATTGCCTCGTGTGGCGCAGAATCCAAAAGCAGCCGGTCCTGCATGGTTTGCAAAAGGTGTGCGTATGGTGAACAATGCCAATGAAGAAATTCTTGCTGTAGCGAATTTGCAGTTTGGTCCGGAAGAAAAATCACCAAGTGGTGAAATACTTCCCAAACCTGTCATGACCAACCGCAATATTGTGGATACGGTGATTGTGGACAAGCGCTTTACAGTGAAGAACATTGCTCCTGTAATTGATTCTTCTGCCTATATCCGCATGAAATCGTATCAGCCCAACTTATTGGTGTACGAGTGCAATAACCAAAACGATGGATTTGCTGTTTTCTCTGAAATCTATTACGATAAAGGTTGGAAAGCGACCATCGATGGAAATCCTGCCGAGATTGTTCGTGTGAATTATGTGCTCCGCGGATTGGATATGCCTAAAGGCAAACATACCGTTGAATTCCGTTTTGAGCCGGATAATTATAAATCCATGCAAACCGTAAGCTTGATGGGTAACCTTCTGCTTTTGGCTGCTGTTGCAGGATTTGGCTACATGGCTTACCGCAGTTCACGTCCCAAAAAAGCTGCATGATCATGAGCGCACCGCGAGTGTCGTTTATCATTTGTACGTACAACCGCGATGTGTATATCCGCAGATCGATGGAGAGTGTGGCGCATCAGGATGCTGATGGTCATTTGTTTGAATTGGTATTGGTGAACAATAAATCCACCGACCGCACCGATGTAATTTGTCGTGAATTTGCTGCTGCGTTTCCACATTTGGCTTTTACATATGTGATTGAGGAAAACCAAGGACTCTCGCATGCCCGCAACAGAGGGATTAAGGAAGCCAAAGGTGATATTTTGGTGTATTTGGACGATGACGCTTTTGCCGAAAAAGATTTTGTGCGTGAGATGATTTCCTTTTACGATGCGCATCCTCAAGTGCAATGCACAGGTGGAAAAACCATTCCGCTATTTGAGGATGGAAAACCCAAATGGATGAGTCATTTTTTGATGCCTTTGGTTGCAGCCGTAGATTTAGGAAGTGTTGCCAAACCATTTTCACGAACGCAGTTTCCCATTGGTGCCAACATGGCCATTCGTCGCGCTGCGATTGAAGAGGTTGGTTTGTTTGATACTGCACTGGGAAGAAAGGGTAAAAATTTGCAAGGCGGTGAGGAAAAAGATATGTTTAACCGCATTCGTGCAAAGGGACATCAACCTTGGTATTTGCCTACCACCGTTGCGCACCATATCATTCCCGCTTCGCGCATGACGGTTGATTATATTCGCAAACAAGCAAGAGGAATTGGATTTTCGGAAGCAGTTCGAACACGTGCAATTGGTTATGCTGCATTAGGTAGAAAACACATGGCAGAGTTGATGAAATGGATCGCGTCCATGGGTTTGTTTTTGTATTACCTGATTTGTCTGCAAACTCAAAAAGCCACTTTTTTGTTGCGTTTCAGATGGTGGGTTAGTCAAGGTTTGTTTTGGGGTAAAGAATAATTAATTGGATTTTTATGTTGGTCAAGATTCAGTTTTTTCTGGAGTATTTTGGAAAGTCGCTCGCTACTTTGGTGCGATTGCTTGTTTTGTCTACATGGAAAAACAAAATCAAAAGACAGTCAAACAAAACCTTAATTATTTTAGGAAATGGTCCATCACTGCGTGCCAGTATTGAAGCCATTGGAGATGATTTAAAAGGCGCTGATTTGATGTCGGTAAATTTATTTCCCTCCACTCCCGAGTTCTCAAAATTGCGTCCAAAGTATTACATCACCAGTGCTCCCGAGCATTACCGGAGTGATATGGAGGGGATGTATAAGGATATGCAGGTTTCCATTTTTAATGGTTTATCCTTGAAGTCGGAATGGCCGGTGGAGGTTTTTATTGCCTGGACTGCATCAAAACATGCTTATTGGCAAAACACCATTTCCGGTAATAAAAACATTTCCGTGACTTATTTCAATGTCACACCTGTTGAAGGTTTCAAAGGTTTTCGCGAGTATTTGTTCCGCAAACAAATGGGCATGCCTCGTCCGCATAATGTGCTTATTCCTGCCATTATGATGGGGATGGCCAAGGGGTATAAAAACATTGTATTGCTTGGAGCCGACCATTCTTGGTTGCCCTTGATTTCGGTGGATGAGCAAAACAATGCATTGCTGGATCAAAAGCATTTTTACGATGAGCATTCTTCGAAAGTCTTGCCCATGGCTAAAATCGGGAAGGGGCAACGGAAATTGCACGAAATGTTGGAGAAGTTCCAGGTGACTTTTGCGTCGTATTTTGTGGTGAAAGATTATGCAGAATCGAGGAAAGTCAAGGTTTTTAACGCAACTCCGGGTTCTTTTATCGATGCTTTCGACCGTATTGATAACAAAGAGGTAATACGCCTGATTCAGCTTGATAAGCCTCAGGGTTAGGGTTTTTTTCTTATTTTTGATTGTTCCTCTTTGGGACAATTTTCCCATGAAAAAATACTACAACCACAATCTTGATCTCAACGGAAAATCGGTTTTAATTACCGGTGGTACGGGATCGTTCGGAAAGAAATTTGTTGAAACCATTTATGCGCGTTATCCAAAAGTGAAACGTGTGGTGGTTTTTTCGCGCGATGAGTTGAAGCAATATGAAATGTCCTTAGTGTACACGCAGGATAAATATCCGGGAATCCGTTTTTTTCTTGGTGATGTGCGCGACGGTGAACGTTTGAAACGTGCTTTTGAAGGAGTGGATGTTGTAATCCATGCCGCTGCTTTAAAACAAGTTCCTGCTGCAGAATACAATCCGACAGAATGCATCAAGACCAATGTCAACGGTGCCGAGAACGTGATTGAAGCTGCCTTATACAACGATGTGAAATGTGTGGTTGCACTTTCAACCGATAAAGCTGCTGCACCAATCAATTTGTACGGTGCAACAAAATTGTGTTCCGATAAATTGTTCGTTGCCGCGAACAACATCAAAGGAAAACGTGAAGTGCGTTTTTCTGTGGTGCGTTACGGAAATGTCATGGGCTCCCGAGGTTCGGTGATTCCCTTCTTCATGGAACGTCGCAACAGTGGTGTATTACCGATTACGCATGCAGAAATGAGTCGCTTCAATATTTCGCTTGAACAAGGAGTGGATTTGGTACTGTATGCCATTGATCAGTCTTTGGGTGGAGAATTGTACGTGCCGAAATTACCTTCTTACAACATCATGGAATTGGCCAAAGCCATTGCTCCTTCCGTGGAAACGAAAATTGTTGGTGTTCGTCCTGGAGAAAAAATTCATGAAGACATGATTACTCCGAGCGATGCATTGAATACGTTGGAGTTTGATAACCATTACGTGATTTATCCGAACAATGAACGTTGGAATAAAATCGCTGAAGATTTTCTGCAACAAGGAAAAGCTAAACGCGTCGAAGATCACTTCGGATACAATTCGGGTGAAAATTCGGAATGGTTAAGCGCAGAACAAATTCGTGATTTGATTAAAGAATACATCGATAAAGATTTTAAACCACTCTGATTTTATGAGTAACATTCCCTACGGCCGACAACACATCACTCAGGAAGACATCGATGCGGTTGTCGCGGTGATGAAATCCGATTTCCTCACCCAGGGTCCTGCCGTTGCGGAATTCGAGAAAAAATTTACCGAATACCTCGGAGTAAAATATGCAGTGGCGGTATCCAACGGAACTGCTGCTTTGCATTTGGCTGCGCTGGCATTAAATCTACACAAGGGTACACGAGTCATTACCACACCCATCACATTTGCAGCTTCCGCCAATTGTGTTCGTTATTGTGGAGGAGATGTGCATTTTGCGGATATCGAACCCAATTCTTTTCTGATCGATCCCATCGAAATCATTCGACTCATCGCTTCAAAACCCAAGGGTTATTTCTCAGGAATTATTCCCGTAGATCTTGCAGGAAATCCATGCAACCTGGAACACCTTCGTAAGATTGCAGATGAACACGGTATGTGGATTCTTGAAGATGCCTGTCACGCTCCCGGTGCCTACTTCACCGATGGAATGGGAGTGAAACAGCTGTCGGGAAATGGGGTTTATGCTGACCTAAGTGTTTTTTCTTTTCATCCGGTGAAACACATTGCAACAGGCGAGGGTGGAATGATTACCACCAACAATGAAGCGCTGTATAAAAAACTTTTGTTGCTGCGTACCCATGGAATCACACGCGATCCGCAATTGCTCAAAGAAAATCACGGGGGCTGGTATTACGAAATGCAAGAGCTGGGTTACAATTACCGTATGCCCGATATGTTGGCAGCTTTGGGCACATCGCAATTATCGCGTGCCGAGGAAGGATTAAAACGCCGCATTCAGATTGCAGCGCGTTATGATAAAGAACTTACAGGATTGCCGGTGAAATTGCCGCATCATGAAAAGTCCGTGCGACATGCTTACCACTTGTATGTCATTCGCACCAAAAAGCGCAAAGAACTTTACGACCATTTACGTAACGAAGGAATTTTTTGTCAGGTGCATTACATTCCTGTGCACACCATGCCTTATTACCGCGAGATAGGGTTTAATAAAGGTGATTTTCCGCATGCCGAAAAATATTATGACCAATGCCTGAGCATACCGATGTATCCATCTTTAACGGATGAAGAACAGAGCAAAGTCATTCAAGCCATTAAACAATTTTTTTCATGATCAAAACCAAACAGCAGGATTTTTGGAGTGGTGAATTCGGAAAAGAATACACCGACCGTAACGATTTTAACGACAATTCCTGGGATGAATTTTATTTGAATTATTGGGGTGTTTCCAAAATCCAAATGAATGAAGAAGCACTTTCAGGTGTTTCCAAAGATGCTAAAATTCTTGAAGTGGGATGCAATATCGGATTGCAATTGCGAGGTTTGCAACGGTCCGGATTTACTTCTTTATACGGAGTGGAATTGCAGGGATATGCCGTGAATAAAGCACACGAATGGTTGAAGGACATTAACATCATTCAAGGTTCGGGATTCGATTTGCCTTTTCGCGATCGTTTTTTTGAGGTGGTTTGCACCAATGGTGTACTCATTCACATCGCCCCTGAAGATTACGATAAAATCATGTCCGAGATGTACCGATGTTCAGGAAAATACATCATGGGATTTGAATACTATGCCAATGAGGTAACCGATATCAATTACCGCGGCAATAAAGGTTTTTTGTGGAAAGCAGATTTCGCTGCCGAATTCATGAAACGTTTTCCTGATTTAAAATTGGTTTACAAAAAAATGTATCCCTATATCACCGAGCGTGAAAAAGGGAATGTCGATTACATGTACTTGCTCGAAAAGCCTTGATGAAACGCATTGCCATTTTGCCTGCCCGTGGGGGAAGTAAACGGATACCGCGAAAAAATATTCGTCCTTTTTGCGGTAAGCCCATGCTTGCCTATGCCATTGAAGCAGCCAAACAGAGCATGTTGTTTGAGCGGATTCTTGTTTCCACTGACGACCCTGAAATTGCCGAATTGGCTGTTGCTCTTGGTGCCGATGTTCCGTTCTTGCGCAGCGCCGAAAACTCAAGCGATTTTGCTACTACGGTGGATGTGCTTTTGGAAGTGATTGGCAAATTGAAACAGGATGGATTTCATTACGATGCGATGTGTTGTATCTATCCCACCAATCCTTTTTTAACGGCAAATAAACTTGAAACATCTTGTTTGCGTTTTGAAGAAGGAAGTTTTGATGCTTTGTTTTCTGCCGTCAAATATAGTTTTCCGGTGCAACGAAGTTTTGTATTGCGGGAAGGTAAAATGCGTATGCTTTTTCCGGAACATGCATTAACGCGAAGTCAGGACCTCGAACCTGTTTACCACGATGCGGCGCAATTTTACTGGATGCATTGCGAAAAGTTGCTGGAGCATAAAAAAATCTGGACCGACAACACCGGTGTTTTTGAAATTCCCGAAACCGAAGTGCAGGATATCGATCATCCATCGGACTGGGAATTGGCCGAATTGAAATTCACTTTATGGAAACAGAAAAGCCAAGAATAATTTTCCGCGCCGACGGAGATTCCAGAATTGGCTTGGGACATGTGTTTCGCATGGCAGGATTGGCAGAAATGCTTAAACCTTTTGCCAGAGTTGAGTTGTTTACGATTTCTGATTTGCAAAGAATTCCGGGTGATCAATTGGAGGTTTTTGA